>JAVCCK010000006.1 GCA_030765525.1 Candidatus Lernaella stagnicola | reverse complement strand
TTTCCCTTTTACCCTTTGCCTGTCCTGTCTTCGACCCTGGGCTCAAACCGAAGGGAGCTTGTCGAAGGGAAAAATGCGGGACACGAAGGGTAATATTCGCGGTTTTGGGTCCAGGCACCGCCTGGCGGGTTTAGCGCCGGGCGTGGACTAGCTGCGAGGTCGCCTGCGACCAAACTAATAACTCAAGACTCACCGAATCCGGTTGCCGCGGCGCGGCGCGGCCATTACAATTTCGTTATTTTGTTCTTTGGGGGAAATCATGCTGCCTCGCAGAAAACTAGGCGAAATGCTTCTCGTGCGCGGACTCATCACCAACGAACAGCTCAAAAAGGGACTTGAGAAGCAGGAAGCGGACGGAGGTCGCATCGGCTCGGTTCTAGTGGGGCTGGGCTACCTGGCCGAGGACGAATTGCTGCGTTTTCTCAGCTTGGCGTACGACGTGCCGCAAATCGATCTGCGAAAAACCGAAGAGCAACCGGCCGCGGCCGAGCGACTGCCCGCCCGCCTAGCGCGCGAGACCATGGTGGTCCCGGTCAAAATCGTCGAACGTCCGCCCGATGAGCCCGCCATGATTGTCGCCACACCTGATCCGACTGATTGGGATTCGATGGAAATACTCAAGCAAGCCACCGGGTGTTTCGTCGAACCCTATGTGTGCAGCCACGGCATGTTCGAAGTCTTTTTCCAGGAGGTTTATCGCGACTGCGAAGCGCCGGACTCCCTGCGGATGATCCTTTCCTGCTACAGCGACCAGAATGTTCTATTCGCCCTGTTGCGCACCCTGATCGACAAGAAGGTGATAAGCCTCGCCGACCTTCGCGCCGCGCTGAGAGCAGAATTCGGCGACAAGGAGAACTAACCGGAACACGCGCGGACTTTTCCCCCTGCACGAACCGCAATTTGGTGCTACATTTCCGCGATACGCGTTCGCCGCTTCAGAGAGTGAACGCGCCGGAAAAGGAGTTGCATACAGAATGAAACCAATGAATTTCTGGAAATTGGACCGCCGCGAGTTTTTGCACACCATGGCCGCGGCCGGGGCGCTCGCCGGTGTCGGGCCTGGAGCGGCGCGGGTTGCGCTGGCCGGCAATGTCACCTTCGGCGGCCTGCCCCTGGATGAAGAACTCATCACCAAGCTGCTTAGCAAAGCGATGTCACGGGGCGGCGAATTCGCCGAGGTGTTCGTCGAGGACGGCATCGGCACCAACGTCTCGCTCGATGAAGACAAAATCCGCAGCGCCACCGTCGGGCACAGCCGCGGCGTGGGTATTCGCGTCATCAGCGGCATCAAGGTCGGGTACGCTTATTCCGACGACTTCTCGCCCGCCGCGTTGTTGCGTACTGCCGACGCCGCCGCGATGATCGCCGCCGGTAAGGGCTCGTGGAAGCCGCGGCCGCTGGACGCGCGGATGGCCGCGTCGCTGTCGCCGATCAAAATCAACATCGCGCAGACGCCGGTGAAGAGCAAAGTCGATATACTCAACGCCATGAACGCCGCCGCGCGGGGTGTCGATAAACGGGTGATTCAAGTGATGGGCCGGTTCATCGACACCGCCAAGTACAAATTGATCGCCAATACCGACGGTCTGCTCGTGGAGGACCACGATGTGATGGCCAGACTGTCGGCATACGTCATCGCCAGCGACGGCGAGGATCGGCGCACCGGCTTTTACGGCGGCGGCGGTCGGGTGGGGCTCGAGTTTTATCGTGATTTCGATCCGGAAATGGTCGGGCGCGTCGCGGCCACTTCGGCGGTGGCGACGCTTGGCGCCGCAGAAGTCGAAGCCGGCGAGCAAACCGTCGTGCTGGCCAGTGGTTGGAGCGGGATCCTTTTGCACGAAGCGATTGGCCACGGCCTCGAAGCCGATTTCAATCGCAAAGGCACCAGCCTCTACACCGGCCGTATCGGGCAGACGGTTGCCAGCGAGCATTGCACCGTGATTGACGACGCCACGATTCCCAATGGGCGCGGCTCGTTCAATGTGGACGACGAAGGCGGTCGTCCGCAGCGCAAGGTGCTGATCGAAAAGGGCGTTCTGCGAGGCTACATGGCCGATCGCCTCAACGCCAAGCTGATGGGCACTGAGTCCACCGGCAGCGGCCGGCGCGAAAGCTTCCGGCATTTCCCGATGCCGCGGATGTCCAACACGTTTTTGGCGCCCGGTCCGCACACGAAGGAAGATGTCATCGCGTCGGTCGATAAAGGCATTTACTGCAAAATGTTCGGCGGCGGGCAGGTCGACATTGCCAACGGCCAGTTCGTGTTTGAGGTCTCCGAGGCCTACAAAATCGAAGGCGGCAAGGTGACCGCTCCGCTCAAAGGCGTGACGCTGGTGGGTATCGGGCCCAAAGCGCTGGAGCAGGTGACGATGGTGGCGAACGACGCCGAACTCGATCCGGGTATCGGAACGTGCGGCAAGAACGGCCAATCGGTTCCGGTCGGCGTTGGCCTTCCCCACCTTCGGATCGACAACATGACCGTCGGCGGGTCCAAGGCCTAGGAGGGCGAGACGATGACAAAGAAAGAACTAAGTCGCATTCAAAAACTCGTCGCCAACGTGAAGAAGGCCGGGGCCGACCAGGTCGACGCCTACTACGAATGGGGACGGGAAGCCGAAATCACCGCGCGCGACGGCGCGGTCGAGAACCTCAAACAAGCTACCAGCACCGGCCTGGGGCTGCGCGTTTTTAAGGATAACCGTCTGGGGTTTGGTTACACCTCGGATCTGAGCGACGACGGATTGGCGCGCTTGGCCGAGCAGGTTTTGGCGATCGCCGCCAACACCGCCGACGACAAGAACAACGGCCTTCCGCCCAGCGAGTTGATCGCTCCCGTTAAACGCCTGCCCGACGTGTTCGATCCGCGCGTCGAGGCCCTCACCAACGAAGAGTTGGCCAAGTGGGCGATCGAGATCGAAAAAGCTTCCCTGGCCGGCGATCCGCGAGTCAAGAAGGTGGAAGACGCGGGCGCGGGCAGCTACGTGCAGCGCACGGCCCTGGTCAATAGCGAGGGGTTTTCGGGAACCAGTGAGAAAACCTACGCTTGGCTGTACTCCGTCGTGGTCGGCGAGCAGGACGACCAAAAGCAGTCGGCTTGGTGGTCTGATTTCGCCACGCATCTGGCGGATCTCGACGATCCGGAATCCGTGGCCCGGCAAGCCGTCAACCGCGCCGCTCGCATGCTGGGCGCGCGCAAAATCGAATCCGGGGAGATGCCGATCATCTTCGAACCGGCCATGACCAAGAGCTTCATCCGCGGTCTGCTCGGCGCGATCAACGGCGACATGATTTACAAAAAGAGCAGCTTCTTGCTCGACCGCCTCGGCGAGCAGGTGGCCTCGGAACTGATTACCATCGTCGACGACGGGACGCTCGACCGGCGTACCGGTAGTTGCCCCTTTGACGGCGAAGGATTGACGACCGAGCGCAAGCTGCTGGTAGGTCGCGGCGTGCTCAAGCAGTACATTTACGACACCTACACGGCTAACAAGGCGGGTGCGAAACCGACCGGCACGGCCTCGCGAGAATACAGTTCGCTGCCGGGCATCGGCACGACGAACTTTTTCCTCGAGCCGGGTAAAACACCGGTGGCCGACATGTTCAAGGGGATCAAGAAGGGCTTGTTGATCACCGACATGATGGGCCGCGGCGCCAATACGGTCAACGGCGAGTACTCTCGCGGGGCGAACGGAATACTCATTGAAAACGGCGAATTGACCCACCCGGTACAAGAAATTACCGTCGGCGGCAACATGATCGAAATGCTGCGGGAAATCGACGCGGTGGGCGAGGATATGGACTGGCGTGGAGCTACCGGCGCACCCTCCATCCGTTTTGCCAAATTGACCGTGGCGGGAAAGTGACAGCCAGGACTTGATCGCGACCGATATTCGGTTATCTTGTCCGAATCACCCATCGAGGGGACCCGATTTCGAAACTAAGGAGGATGCTCTAATGAAACGGAATTTGTTCTATATTTTCATGTTGATCGCCGTGTTGTCCTTGTCCTTGACGGTGATGACGGCGTGCGGCGACGACGATGACGACGACGACGACGCGGCCGGCGACGACGACGCCACCGGCGATGACGATGCCGGGGGGCTGACTTCGGAATGCCAAGACTGGTACGAATCGTGTTTCGGAACCAGCCTCGGTGCTGATACATATTGCAGCTCGTTCGGCGATTACGCCCTCGGCGACGGCTGTGTCGAAGCCGCTGCCAACGCTTACCTGGATTGCCTCCAGGATCTGGATTGCAGCGATTTCGGTTCATTGCTCGACGGCGCGCTGGGCTGCGTCAACGTCCTGAGCGATGCCCTCGCAGGCTGCTAAACGAACGTGGCGTAAAACGAAGGCGCCGGCCGGAAGGTCGGTGCCTTTTTTGTCTTGAAGATAATTCGCCCTTCATCGATCACAGGATTCGGTGAATAGGCGGGGTCGCCAGGGGCGGCGTATTCGTATTTTTTCCCGAAAGAGGCAATGCCGTGAGGGGCAGCGTCACCGCGGCCCCGGTGTCAAATGCCCGCTCGAGCGGCGTCGGCGGGAAAGAGGGCTGTCAACCCCGACTCAAAAACAATTATCTAATGGTGTAAATACTAAACAACTACAATGTAAATGGTTGATTGTATTCGGGAAAGTAAATCAAATCTCAATCCTATAGTACGGTTGCATAAATTTTTTGTTGACCTGGGTTTTTTCTCTGTTATAGTATCGCGGGCGCTGGGGATCGGCACAAAAAAGTCGTGATGTCAACCCCTTGGGCCGGCTGAGAAACGGCTGTCTGAAGAAGGATTTGCTTGAATGGCCCATCGTATTGAAGTTCGCCTCAAGCCGCAGTTCAACGACGTGATCGGCGGCAAAACGGCCCGTCAAATTCGGGAAGACCTCGGCCTCAACGTCGAGGGTGTGCGCACCGTGGAGGTGTACACAATTGACCGTCGCTTGACGTCCAAGGTTCTCAAGAAGTTGGCCAAGATCTGTTTCACCGATACGGTGATTGAAGAGGCTTTCGTAGGCAAGCCGGCGGCGCTCGGGCTCAAGTGGGATTGGCTGATTGAAGTCGGTTTCCGGCCTGGCGTCACCGACAACGTGGGTCGTACGGCGCGGGAAGCGATCGTCACGGCCGAGGGCGTCAAGTTTCGGTCTCATGAAGGTGTCTACACGAGCCGCCAATATTTGATCCGAGGCGAATTGACCGCCGCCGAAGCCGAGCGTATCGCTAAGGACGTCTTGGCCAACGAACTGATTCAGCGCTGGACGATTGTTTCCGATCGCAAGTTTGATAAACGCCGCGGCCTAAAGGCCGTGGTACCGAGCGTGAGAATCGACGTCGAGCCGCGAGTCAAGACCGTCAGCCTCAACTTACCGGACGAAAAAATCGAACGCCTCAGCAAGCGTCGTTGTTTGGCGCTAACGCTCCAGGAGATGAAGGAAATTGCGGGCTATTTCGACCGCCCGGAAGTGCGCAAGCAGCGGCGTCGCTACGGTTTGGGCAAGAACCCGACCGACGTGGAACTCGAAGCGTTGGCGCAAACCTGGTCGGAACACTGCAAGCACAAGATTTTCAACGCCGATATCGTTTACCAGGAAGGTCAGCGGCGGGAGACGATCCGGTCGCTTTTCAACACCTTCATCAAGGGAAGCACCGAAAAAATCCGGCAGAAGAAAGGCGCGAAAGACTTCTGTTTGTCGGTTTTCAAAGACAACGCCGGAGTTATCGCGTTCAACGACCGCTTTGCGCTGGTCATGAAAGTCGAAACGCACAACAGTCCCAGCGCCCTTGATCCTTACGGCGGCGCCTTGACCGGCATCGTCGGCGTAAACCGTGACCCCTTCGGTACGGGCGCCGGCGCCAAGCTGATTCTCAATACCGACGTGTTTTGTTTCGCGAGCCCGTTTTTCGACAAGCCGCTCGGTCCGCGCTTGCTGCCCCCCAAGCGGGTTCTCGAGGGAGTGCGCGAGGGCGTCGAACACGGTGGTAACAAATCCGGCATTCCCACCATCAACGGTTCGGTGGTCTTCGACGATCGCTATGCCGGCAAGCCTTTGGTCTTTTGCGGCACGGGCGGCCTGCTGCCCCGTGAGGTCTGCGGCCGGCCCGGCGAGTACAAGAAGGCGAATTTGGGCGACGTCGTCATTATGGTGGGCGGCCGCATCGGCAAAGACGGCATCCACGGAGCGACGTTCTCGTCTGAGGGATTGCACGAAAAGAGCCCGGCGACGGCGGTGCAGATCGGCGATCCGATCACCCAAAAACGCATGACCGACTTTCTCCTTAAAGCGCGCGACGCATGCTTGTATTCTTGCATCACCGACAACGGCGCGGGCGGGGTGTCCTCGTCGGTGGGTGAGATGGCGCAAGATACCGGCGGCTGCGAAATCGATTTGGCCAAGGCGCCGCTCAAGTACGCCGGTTTGCATCCGTGGGAGATTTTGATCTCCGAGGCTCAGGAGCGGATGACCGTCGCCGTGCCGCCGCACAACGTCCAAGCGTTTCTCGATCTTTCCGCCAAGTTCAATGTGGAATCGACGGTGTTGGGCGAATTTACCGATACCGGCCTTTTCCACGTGCTCTATAACGAGGAAACCGTCGGCCTGTTGGATATGGACTTCTTGCATGACGGCCTGCCGCCCATGAAATTGCATGCGGTGTGGAAACCGGTGCGGCACCCCGAACCACGGCCGCCGGTGCCCCGCGATTTGGCCCACGTGTTAATGCGCGTTCTCGGGCGGCTCAATGTGTGCAGCAAGGAGTATTTCGTCCGGCAGTACGACCATGAAGTGCAGGGCGGCAGCGTCGTGAAGCCGATGGTGGGGATCAAGAACGACGGCCCCTCCGACGCGGCGGTCGTGCGGCCCGACCTGGATAGCATGGAAGGCGTCGTGATCGCCCACGGGATCTGCCCGAAATACAGCGACATCGACACCTACCACATGGCGGCCTGCGCCGTGGACGAAGCGGTACGCAACGCGGTGGCCGTGGGCGGCGATGTGGACCATATGGCCGGGCTCGACAATTTCTGCTGGCCCGATCCGGTGCATTCCGACCAGACTCCCGATGGCAAGCACAAGCTTGCTCAACTCGTGCGGGCGAACAAAGCGCTGTACGACGTCACATGCATCTACGGAATTCCGTGCATCTCCGGCAAAGATTCCATGAAAAACGACTACCACGTCGGCGACCTGAAAATTTCGGTGCCGCCGACGCTGTTGTTTACCGTGATCGGACGGATCCCTGACGCGCGCCGATGCGTGACGATGGACTCCAAAAACCCCGGCGATCTCGTGTACTTGCTTGGATATACGCGGGATGAGTTGGGCGGCTCGGAATTCTTCAGCGAGATGGGTTACATCGGCAACAAAGTGCCGCGGTTGGAGCCGGAATACGCGATCGAAATGTACCGGCGTCTGCGCGACGCCATGCGAGCCAACATCGTCCGTTCGTGTCACGACCTGTCCGACGGCGGTTTGGGCGTGGCGTTGGCCGAGACGGCTTTCGCCGGCGGATACGGCATCAGCGCGTACTTGTCGCGGGTGCCCTACGACGGTGTAGAGCGCAACGACTACGTACTGTTCAGCGAGAGTCCGGGACGGCTGCTGGTCACGGTCCGGCCCGAGCATAAAACCGCTTTTGAGGAGCGGATGGTCGATTCGATGTATGCCGAAATCGGCTTGGTGACCAAGGATCCGGTGCTGGAGATCGTCGGCATAAACGGTCGCGTGTTGTGCCGAGTGCCGGTGGCAGAGTTAAAGCGGGCGTGGCAGCGCACGTTGGATTTCTGATAAGGAGCGGCGACGAAGTGGGCGAAATCAAAGCCATCGTGGTAACCGGCAACGGAACCAACTGTGAAATGGAAATGGCGCACGCGTGCAAGCTCGGCGGGTTCGAGCGTGTGGATATTGTGTCCATCTATGAGGTTTTGCGCGGCGAAGTGGATCTGGAAGAGTATCATTTCTTTTGTTTGCCGGGCGGATTCATGGACGGCGACGACTTGGGTGCGGCCAAAGCCGCGGCCGTAACGTGGCGGTACGCTCGCCTGTCTCGCGGCAAGTTGCTGGCCGATGTCCTCAAGCATTACATTGACGACGGCAAGCTAATCATGGGCGTCTGCAACGGGTTCCAGTTGTTGGTTAAACTCGGCTTGCTGCCGGCCACCGGCGGCGCCTATTTCAAACAAACCGCTACGCTAACCTTCAACGATTCCGGGCGTTTTGAAGATCGCTGGGTCATTTTGAAAACGGAGAGGCGGACGCCGTGCGTCTTCCTGAAAAACGTGGAGCACCTTTATTTGCCGGTACGGCATGGCGAAGGAAAACTGATTATCGCCGATGAAGGCGTTCTTGAAACCGTGGTCAAGAAGCGCTTGGGGTGTCTGCACTACGCCAACCTGCAAGGCGACCCGACCGATAAATATCCGGCCAATCCCAACGGTAGCGTCGAGAATATCGCAGCGCTGTGCGACGAAACCGGCCGGGTTTTCGGCCTGATGCCACACCCGGAAGCCTTCCTGCATTACACTAACTTCCCCAGGTGGCAACGTTACAAGACGATGCCCGAGGAAGGCCACGGTGTGCAACTGTTCCGGAATGCTTACCATTACCTCAAACGTCGGTTCTAAGGAGCAGACAATGAGCGATGCGATTATCGCGTCCGTCCTGGGTTTGGACCCGGCGGTCGTAGAAGAAGCGTGGGCTGTCGAAGACGGTCCATACGAAGAAGAAATCCGCGTCATGCAACGAAGTCTGATCGTACTCGGTTTTCCGACCGGCGAACGCGGGCGGCCGTGGATTGATGGCGTGGTCGGTCCGGCGACTCGACGGGCGCTTAAATGGTGGCAGGAGGAAAACGGCCTGGACATAACCGGCCGTTTCGATGACGCGTCACGCGCAAAACTGCTGCAACAAGCCGCCGATCGGCTGCAAAAAATGTCGCACGCGACGCAAATCAGTGTCCGCGGGCAGCTTGATCATGTCCAAAACGCGCATCCGGTCACCGGCAAACACGCTCTGATGTACTATCTCAACGAAGCGCAGGCTCGCGTCCCCGAGCAGCTAGTGCCGGCGTTTCTCGGCCTTTACGTCGCCTTCAATAACGGCGTGGCGGTACCGGGACTCGAACTGGGCGAAATTGTCAGATGCCTGGCGGCGGGCGATGATTTGAAAACGGCGCGGCGCAAGGCGACTCGATTAGGCTTCCTGCAGTTGGCGACGGCGTTTGTGGAAGAGCACGAGCAGCTCGATGCGGAACGAGCGGCGCAGTTCGGCGATCTGGATTACCAGTTCGACATCCTTGCGACCTTGCTCCAAGAAGAGGGAAGTTTGGGCAAAGCGGCCGCGAAACAAGACGCTGACGGGATGGAACGCGCACTGGCCGAGAACGCGGTGGGTTGCGTGACGCCCGCTCCGCAACCGCTGCGCGCGGCGATAGCCGAAATCGTCGAGTGCTTGGCTCGCGAGGGCTGAAAACGGAGCGGTAACGGGCGTTTTTCGCCATTGTCTCCAAAAAAAAGCGGCCTCATTCCTTTACATCCAGGCTGTTTTGCGTAAGGTGTAGGAATCTATTACCCCCAAACAAAGGAACAGGAATGTCAGAAGTAAAAAACGGCGACACCGTGAAGGTACATTACACCGGTACTTTGGACGACGGCTCGGTTTTCGATACGTCCCAGGGCGGCGATCCTTTGGAATTCACGATCGGCGAAGGTCAGATCATTCCAGGGTTTGAGGAAATCGTCGTGGGCATGGATGTGGGCGAAACGCGCACGGGCATGGTACCCTCGGATAAGGCTTACGGCCCGCATCGCCCCGAAGGCGTGGTGAGCGTGGACCGCAGCGTATTCCCGCCGGACATCGATCCGGAAGTCGACCAGGTTTTGGCGGTGCAGGGCGATGGCGGCGAGCGGATCCCCGTGCGAGTGACTGCTGTCACCGAGGCGGAAGTGACGCTGGACCAGAATCATCCCATGGCCGGAAAAGACCTGAACTTCGAAATCGAAGTGCTCGAAGTGTCCTAAGCGAATACACGGCCGATAAGACCGTATGTTGGAAAAGGGCCGGGGCTTTCCCCGGCTCTTTGTTTTTTCGTGCGCGAATGTTCCATTCGGATGTATCATTGTGCCGGACATTTTGGAGTGCTGAATGCGGGCAACCTACCTCCCACTGCTCGCCTTGTTGGCGCTTGCTGTGCTTGTCGGCGCGGCGTGTGACAGCGGCGAAGATGACTCGGGCACGAGCGGCTCCGACGACGATGACGATAATGATAGCAACGATGATGACGTCTGGGGCGATCCCGGTGACCTCAATGTCGTCGAGTACGACGAGCTTGGCGGCGAACCGCCCTGTGAGGTTTGGGACACCTGTGTAGACGACTATTTTGCTTTCCTTGATATCGCCGCGGATTTTGCGCGTCCCCGCTCCCACGAGGCTCTTGAAAACGAAATCGCCGCCAATTGGCTGAACGGAGAATTCCCTCCCGATCTCGACACGACCGAATCGCAGACCGAGGGCATCATACGCGAAGCGCTCAACATCGATTTCTTGCGCGAGGGCATCGCCGACAGGTTGCTGGAAGTTGCGCGAATCAATCAACGCAAGCGCGGCGATTATTGGGAAGAGGAACTGCTGTTTTCGGATCCGTATGTCGGCACTTTTCACGGCGTTCTGTGGCTGCCGGCCGGCACCCCGCCGTATCCGGGAGTCGTGGCGATTCACGGCCATGACGAGACCAGCGCCGGCGATTTTCTTGAAGGGTACGAATTCGAACGTTACCCCAGGGCGGGCCTTGCGGTTTTGGCGATCTCGATGCGAGCCAACGGCGCGACTCAGAGCGAAAGCGACGTATCTTGGGCGATGCTGGAAAACGGTTTCACATTGCTTACCATGCGCAATTACGAAACTCTTCTTGCTCTGAAATACTTGAAATTCCGGGAAGATGTGGATGCCGAAGCGATCGGGCTGATCGGTCACTCGGGTGGCAGCGTGGGCAGCAACTTGACCATCCGCCACGAGAGGGCGTTTGCCGCGTATGTATCGGATGAAACGGCGCTTTTTAGCTATTACAGCACCGCGACTGGCTACGTGTTGGACGAGACGATTCCCGACCTCGCGCCCTACGCGTACCCCATCGACAATCTAACCCATACCGCCGTGCCGACGATGCAGGTGCCGTACGGATACGGAGCCGAGCACGAACGTATCCTGGATTTCTGGGAGCGGCACTTGCGGTAGTCTGCGGAAAAAAAGAATTTTTCGCTTGCATTCGCCTCTGTTTTTCATTATTTTATGCGCCCCGTGCATCTTCAGGGTCAGGCGGGACCTAAAGCCCGTCGAATGAAACTGAACGAACTTTTGGCTGAAGCGGCGTTGGCCCATTTCGCCCCGGTGGCGTCGTTGAGGCACTTTTCGTTGCGTAAGGAGACAGGGGCATGAAGACCTTTAGTGCGAAACCCGGCCAGGTGGAACGTGGCTGGTACGTAGTGGATCTCGACGGCGTGGTTCTGGGTCGCGCCGCCAGCGAAATCGCGAAGATCCTCCGCGGCAAAAACAAAGCGACGTTCACGCCGCACGAGGATGTGGGTGATTTCGTCGTCGTCATCAACGCTGAAAAAGTGCGGTTGACGGGCCGGAAAGTGGAACAAAAGACGTACTACCGCCACTCAGGATACCCCGGCGGAATCAAATCAATGAACGCCAAACGGATGTTGGAGCGCAAGCCCGAACATCTGATTCGGCACGCGGTCAAGGGTATGCTACCCAAGAACAATCTGGGCCGGAAATTGTTGACAAAACTCAAGGTATATGCCGGCCCCGACCATCCGCACGAAGCGCAGCAACCTGTGCCGCTAGAATTGAATTGAGGAGAAAGCGATGGCTGACAACCAATATTACGGCACTGGCCGACGCAAGACCTCGGTAGCCCGCGTTTATATCGCGCCCGGCTCCGGCGTTATCCAGGTGAACAAGCGTACGTTCGAAGATTTCTTCCAGCGCGAAACCGCGCGGCAACTAATTCAGCAACCCTTCGATATCACCGGCACGAACGGAAAATTCGACGTGAGGGTGATCGTGAGGGGAGGCGGCATTAGCGGCCAGGCCGGTGCAGTGCGGCACGGGATCTCCCGGGCCTTGATCGTCTACAACCCGGAGTTGCGTACGCCGCTGAAGAAAGCCGGCATGCTCACCCGCGATGCTCGGATGGTCGAACGGAAGAAATACGGACGCCGCAAGGCGCGTCGTCGCTTCCAGTTCAGCAAACGCTAAGCCAAGCACATCTGCGATCCGATTTTTCGAAAGGGGCCTGTTGGGCCCCTTTTTTATGGTGCGCCATCGGGCAGGGAGATCGGCGCCTTTTCTCCCGAAGCCGTTTTCCAAACCCGCTCTTTTGCCGCGCGGGCGCCTTGGGCTAGAATAGCGGCACGGGAAGGCCGGGAAGCGGCGTTTCCGGAACGATGGCAGGGAGTTCGTATGCGCCAGGGAATGTACATCGTGTTCGTTTTGCTCTTGGCTTTCGTCGTGGCTTGCGGCACGGCCGAGGGGCGCTACGACGGCGACGCGATCGATACCGGGGGCGACGATGACGGCGGCGTCGGTGACGACGACGCAAGCGGTGTTGACGACGATGATGACATCAATCCGGAGATCGAGAATTTTCAGTGGGTCGACGCCGACGGTAACGAGGTTCAGCTCTACGATTATCTGGGCAAAGTCGTGCTGCTGAACACCGGAGCCTTTTGGTGCGCCCCATGTAAAGAGGAAGCGCCGAGCCTGCAAAACGACATTTGGGAAGAATACGGCGACGAAGATTTCGTGCTCATTTCGCTGATCGTCGAGGACGCCGCGTACAACCCGGCCACGCCGCAAACGGCGGCCGATTGGCGCGGGGAATTCGGCCTCGATTTTGTAGTGTGCGCCGACCCCGATTGGAGTTTGCGACCGTACTTCGAAAAGGAAGTGATCCCCTTCAACCTCTTACTGACGCGCGACTTCCAAATCGAATTCGTCACCCACGAATACGACAAGGATGTTTTGTCGCTGCTGATCGAGGACTTACTGTAAATTGTGAACGGCACCTTTCTGCGCCGAAGCCTGCTGCCGCTTTTCCTTTTCGCTTTCGTCTTGGTTCGCCTTGTCGTCCTTTTCTACCCCGATTCCGCCGGGTGGGCGGCGGTTGATGACGAACTGCCCACCGGCAATATCGCCGTGGATGTCGGTCGCGGCTTGTTGCTGCCGGCCCCCGCCTATCAATTCAAACCCTTTGCTGCCGGGACGATGATCGAGGGGTTATTGTCGGCGCCGTGGCGCTGGTTGTGCGGGCCGAATTTGCTGGCCCTGAAAGCGGCGGCGATCACGATTCACTTATTGGCCTTCTGCTTCTGGTTTTGGGCGCTGTGGCGCATCGGCGGACGCGTCGCGGCGATCGTCTACGGCGTGCTGGCGGTGTTCCCCCCGCCGGCGTGGCTTCATTTGACGCATACCGCATGGGGCAATCACGCGGAGCAAAGCCTCTTTGTCGGCGTGATCTTGTTCTTGCTGGTAAGCGCGTGGCGACGGCAGCGCGAGGGCCTCGGCAACGGGCGATCTTTCTTGCTGGGTTTGACGGCGGGCTGCGCGACGTATTTCGCCTATTCGGGCGCGCCGACGATTCTTTGGGTGTTGGTGATGGTGGCGTGGATCGGCTCGTGGCGGCGGTTGCCGGCGGCGTTGGGAGGCGTGTTCGTCGGCTTGGCCCCGCTTGTGTGGTCGGCGTCGTTTTTCGGTTGGCGGGCGCTGGGCCGCATCGACACCTACACGGGTTATGCGGCGGGTGAGATGGTGTCGATCCGACAGTATTTTCTGGAAAGTGATCTCGGTTTTATTCCCGTCAAACTGTTGCGGCTGTTGGTCGTGGATTTGCCTACCGCCTCGTTGTATCGGGCGGCGTGGGGCCGTTGGTTGTTTTTTGCGCTGACACTGGCGGCCGTGGCGGTGATCGCGATTTGGGTGCGGCGGATCGTCAAAGACGACACGACGCGGGCGCGCGCGGCGATAGGTCTGCTGGTGTACGGCGTGATATACGGCGGCGTGCTCGTGTTCTCGGGCTTTCGCCTCGGGCAGGCGCCGGTCACCGTCGGCCCGATTCACTACATGGAATTTCGATACCTCGCGCCGCTTTTCCCGGTGGCGCTGGCGGCCCTCGCCTTGGGCGTGCAGGCGCTTTGGGATTGGCTGCACGACCGGTGGGCGCCGCAACTTGCCCTCATCGGCGTGGCCGTCGTTTTGATGCTGGCGCTGTCGCTGCCGTACTACGGTTCGCTGCGACGACCCGAGGCGTACTCGCCGATTGTGCTGCAAGTGCGGGGTGATTCCTACGGGCATGTCGTCGAGCGCCTGGCGGTGGCCATCTCGCGCAATCGCCTGCGGCGAGCCGAGAAGGTTGAAGCCGTGGAGCGCTTGTCGCCGGACCACCGGCGTCTGTTTTTCGAAATGCTCGGCAAGACCGGGCCGACCACGTTGCCGCTGGCCTACAAGCTGGCGGGAGAAATCGACCCGCTGTATGCCACCGACGTGGCGCGGGGATTCGGGCGGCATCAGGGTGCGGCGCTTGCCGAACTCCCGCCGGATCGGGTCGCGGATCGACTGCTCCAATACGTGCGCGAAGATCCACAGGGCGACGCCGAGCATCGAGCAGCGTTGATGGAGGGCCGGGGCATTGGCTACGCCCGCCAAGCGCGGTTGGCGCCACGGCGAATCCTGGGCGCGACAGGGGCGCTGGCGGCGGCGGATCCGGCGTCGTACGAAGCGTGGTGCATGGGGGTGGGCCAATTCGCCGGCGCGACGCTCAGTGTTGACTTGGGAGGTCTTAGAGGAATGCCGGCATGTATGTGGCGGGGTTACGGCAAGCAAGCCCGACGCAATGCCGAAAACGTGTTATTATCCAAAGAACCGATCGCCCCGGCGCTCCTGCACCCTGAAAAGCAGATTCGCGCCGCCATATTCGCCGGTTATCGCGAAGCCGGCGAGCTTTAGGTGGAGAAGCCGTGACGTCCTGGAAACGCACCGAAGATTTGTTGCGCCGACCCATCGAGCGCATCAGTTTCATCTATCCGCCCTACGGCCCGGTGAAAAACGAGCCCGGCATCAAGGCCGTCAAGGAAAACTACGGAGTATTCCCGTCGTTGTCGTTGGCATATGTTGCAGGCTTGGCCGAAAAGTTGGGTTGTGAGATTCAATTCATCGACGCCAACGCGCTGGAGTTGCCGCTTTCGGAGACGATTCGACGCGTGCGCAATTTTCAGCCGGATATGCTGGCGTTTACGGTCACCACGTACCTGTTTTATCAGACCTACCTGTGGGTCAAAGCGTTGCGCGAAGCCGTGGGTGCGCCCACGTTGTTGGGCGGCGTGCACATGGGCATCTACCCGGAGGAAACCTTTAGCCATCGAGCAATCGATTTCGGCTGCACCGGGGAAGCCGAGATGGTACTGCCGGAGTTTCTGGAGACGCTCAACCGAGGCGGCGACCTGGCGTCGGTCAAGGGCGTGATTTGGCGCGACGGCGACCAAGTGGTCGTCAACGAGTTTCCGGATTTGCTTTACGATGTGGACAACGTGCCCTTTCCCGCGCGCAACCACCTGCCCAACGACCGCTACTACAGTTTTATTAGCCAATTTCGCAACTTCACGCCGCTGATCACCAGTCGCGGGTGTCCGTTCCGGTGCATCTTCTGCGAGCAGGGGGGCTTGCCGTTTCGCGGCCGTAAGCCGGAGAACGTGGTGGACGAAATCGAGGAGTGCTACCACGTGTACAAGGTGCGCGAGTTCGATTTCTTCGATTCCTCGTTCACCGTCGACAAGAAACGCGTCGTCAGAATCTGCGAAGAAATCAACCGCCGCGGCATTCACGTCGCGTGGGCGATTCGCAGCCGGGTGGACTTGGTGGACGAAGAAATGCTCGTCGCCCTGCGCAACGCCGGCTGCAAGCGGATCTACTACGGCATTGAGTCGTCGAGCCCGAAAATCCTGGAAACGCTGCGCAAGAAGACGAATCTCGAGCAGATTCGCGAGGTCATGTTCCTGACGCGCAAACACAAGATCGACACCTTCGGCTACTTCATGGTCGGCAGTCCCGGTGAGACACCGGAGACGATACAAGATTCCATCCGCTTTGCCATCGACCTCAAGCTGGACTACGCCCAGTTCTCGAAGGTGACGCCGATGCCCGCCACCGAGTTGTATCGCATGCTGCTCAACGAAGGTCAGCCCGACTATTGGCGGAAGTATATTCTGGACCCCGGCAACGAAATCTTCGTGCCGCGCCCCGGCTGCGACCTGAGCGAAGAGGAAATCCAGCAGTGGACCCGCCGCGCGTATATTCGCTTTTACTTCCGGCCGCGTTATATTGTGAAAGCGCTGTTGCGATTGAAAAGCCGGCACGAACTGAAACGCTCCGTTCGCACCGCGTGGTCCATGCTGACGACGAACATGAGCGTGTTCGGTCGGTACTGGACGAAGAAAATCCAATACTAGTTTTCCGGCAAAGGGTAAACATGCTTCAGAAATTGCATCTCGTTCCCGAGGTGCCCGCGTCGACGCCGATCTCCTTTGACCACGACATCTTGATTAACAAGCTGCTGCAGCAGGCGCCGCCGGTCACGTCGGAAATGACCTTCTCGAACTTGCTGACGTGGTCGGGAACGCACCCGCTCCTGTTGTCCCGCGTCGGCAACACCTTGTTGCTGTGGCGCGGTCCGGCCGACCAGGGACTACTGTTGACGCCACTGGGAGAAACCCTAGACCGCGAAGGCGTGCGCCGCGCGTTGGCGTGGGCCGAATCGTTGGGCGGCCCGTCGCGTTTCGCCCGCGTTCCGGAGCAAACGGCGGCGGCGTTGCGGCAGGCCGAGCCCTCCCTGGCAATGGTTGCTGATCGGGATCACGCTGATTACGTTTACTTACAGACGGACTTAGCGAATCTGGCGGGGCGCAAATTCGGCAGCAAACGCAACCTGATCAAGAAATTTTCCCGAAGCGTCGCCGCTTCGTTCCGTGAAATTGATGACGAACTCGTGGCCGCGTGCCTGGAAATGCAGCGCGAATGGTGCGAGCACAAAAGTTGCAGCGAGCACCCGGATCTCGACGCCGAGGACCAGGCCGTGTTTCGAGCCCTCGAACAGTGGGACCACTTGCCCGTGTTCGGCGGGGCGCTGGTGACCGACGACGAAGCGCGACGGGTGATCGCCTTCAGCGTCGCCGAAGCCTTGGGGCCGGATACGGCGGTGATCCACTTCGAGAAAGGCACGACGATGTATCCGGGCGTCTACCAGGCGATCAACCAACTGCTCTGCAAGCGCCTGCTGGGCGAATTCGAGTTCGTCAATCGCGAACAGGACCTGGGCGTTCCGGGTTTGCGCAAAGCCAAAGAAAGCTACCAACCGGTGCGGTTGGTGGAAAAATATACGTTGGAAATGGCATAAGCCGGCGAGGCCGGCCGAAGGAGGAAGCCGGATGGACGCGCAAGTGATCCAGTTGCTGCAAAAACGGCACGCCACGCGGGCGATCGACTCCGAAAAACTCCCCGATGAATTCGTCACGACGCTTATCGAAGCCGCGCGCCTGACGCCAAGCTGCTTCAACAACCAACCCTGGCGTTTCCTTTTTTTGCTATCGGACCAAGCGCTTGAAAAAGGCGCGGCCTGCCTGTCCAAGGGCAACGAACCCTGGGCCCATCGCGCGCCGCTGTTGATCGTCGGCTACGCCGCCAAGGAAGACGACTGCCAAATCAAAGACGGTCGCGAGTACTATCAATTCGACCTGGGCATGTCGGTCATGAACATCATGATGGCGGCCACGGAACTGGGGCTCGTGGCGCGGCCCATGGCCGGTTTCGGGCCCGATGCCGTGCGCGAACAGTTCGACATTCCGCCCGGCGCGGAGCCGCTGGTGATGATCGCCGTCGGCCGACCCACCGACGATGAAAGCCACTTGCCCGATCACGCGAAGGGAAAAAGCGCCGAGCCGCGCCAACGCAAAGACGCAACGGAAATCGTCACCCGGCTGTAACGGGTGCCCTCGTAATAAAAACACAGAACCTCGCGGAGGAAAACTAATGGCTACCGACAACGAACGCGCGCTGGGCATGCTGCAAACGGCGCTGGAAATGGAAGAAAAAGGCTTTGCCTTCTACGAAAAAGCCGTCGGCGAAACCGGCAACGAGCTGGGCCGCAACATCTTCACCATGCTCAAGGAAGATGAACTGGTCCACGTCGAGCGCATCAAGACAATCTACGCCGAAATCAGCGGCGGAGGCGGTTGGAACGACGAGTGGAAGACCGTCGCCGCGCCGCAACGCGACCTCGGCCAAATGTTCCGCGACATGGCCTACAAACATCGCGGCACCATCCAGCCGCAAACCTCCGATTTGGATGCGCTGCAAGTCGGTATCGACTTCGAAGCACGCGCCGTCGCGTTCTACAAAGAACACCTGGCCGACGCCGCCGACGAACTGGAAATCGAATTCATCAAGGAAATGATCGCCGAGGAAGAAACGCACCACGAATTGCTGACCGATATGAAACTCTACCTTAGCGATCCCGACGCCTGGTTCCGCGAAAAAGAAAGATCCCACGTCGACGGCGCCTAACCAGGCTGAGCCTGGACCCGAAACCGCGTGCATTCGGCGACGTCATTGTCACGGCGACCGCTCCCGCTGGTCGCTCGGCGAGCTTCACATTAAACCGTCGGGAAAAACCCAGGGATATGTACTTGTTACGTGTCCCGGTTCTTTCCGGGATGGTTTGGTCTGGATCCCCGCCTGCGCGGGGATGACGTTTGTGGCAATACGGGTCTAGGTGAGAGGGCCATCTGGATCCCCGCCTGCGCGGGGATGACGGGGATGACGCGGATGACGAAAGAAGGATTGTCGGCACCACGGACGCCGCCGCTTTTGTATCCTTTCGTCCCGTCATTCCCGCGTAGGAAGGATTGTCGGCACCACGGACG
>JAVCCK010000005.1 GCA_030765525.1 Candidatus Lernaella stagnicola | reverse complement strand
GTTCTTCTTGGCGAACTCGACGAGGCCTTGCGCATCCGCCAAGAAGAACAATTGCCCGTCTACGAAAAAATCGGCGATCCGTCCGAGGGTCACGGCGCGCTCGCGCACGTCGCCGATTTTTTCGTAGACGGGCAATTGTTCTTCTTGGCGGATGCGCAAGGCCTCGTCGAGTTCGCCGCGTTGGTAGAGAATGTCGGCGATCCGGCCGAGGGTCACGGCGCGCTCGCGCACGAAATCCGGCCTGGCCAGCAAATTCTCCGCCTTGCGGTAGAGTTCCAACGCCACGTCCAGCTCGCCGCGCGCGGTCAGGTCTTCTCCGAGTTCCAGAAACGCAAACGCGGCTTCTTCCGGGTCCCCGACTGCGCCGTCGTCTACTTGCTTGACGGCGTTATCCAAAAAGCCCCGCGCCGTATCGACATCCCCGAGTTGGCGAAGAAGTTCCGCGGTGATGACCAATAAAAACACCGGCGGCGTGATGGATTTGCTCTGCAATACTTCAACCGCCTGTCGGCCCAGTGACGCGCCGAGTTCGTACTGAAACTGCTCGCGGCAGGCCAATACCGCATCCCTCGCGACGACGTTCAGCACGGCGGCTTGTTGCGCGGCCAAAGCCAAACGAGTCAGCTCAAAATCGGCGGCGTAGGGCCGCTTTTTTCGATCTTCGCCGCCCCACAAGTCGAATAAGCGCGGCACGACCCATTCGGCAATCGTTTCGTAATCCGCTTCCGTTACGTTGCCCACGTACTTCTGCGCCAGGGCGTTGATCAGCAGCGCCGGTTGGTCGCGGGCGACGAAGTCGTCGTACACTTCCCACAGGCCGAAACCCGTCAGCCGTTTAGTCACCTTCGCCGCCTCGCCGCAGCCCGCCTTCTCCACCACGAGGTGCAAAATTTCGCGCGGCACCGGCATGCCGAAGGCGGTCGAGAGTCGCAGCGCTTCCCGCTCGGCATCACTCAACCAATCCACGACGGTTTGCAGCGCAATCTTGTTCATGAACTCGATGAGCTTTTCGTCCGAAAGGTGATCCGGGTTGCCGTCGTACTTTTTCAGTTCGTCCAAGGCCCGGTCGCACGCCGCCGCGTCTTCCAGCGCCGTATCGCATAGCCGCTTGCTCAGCCCCGGATTGCCGCGGGCCAGATGGATAATGCGCTCGCGCCGCGCGTCCTCGATTTTCGCGCCGCGCACCCGTTCCACAGCCCTTGTTTGCTTATGCGCCTCGTGCCCTTCCATCGGTCGCAGCGGCAGGTCGAACATGGCCGCTACGAGGTCTTGCCCGTCGTGCCGTAGCGTGAATTCAAAACGCGTGGTGAACAGCAGGTACACGTCGCTGTCGGCGTTCTGCACCGCCGTCACGAGGGCGCGCATGGCTTTTAGGTACTCGGGCTTCACCTTGTGCGCCGCGCCGGGCTGCTCGTCGAGCGCCTGCTCGAAGTCGTCCACGACGATCAGCAGCGAGCGCTGCGTAGTTTTCCCGTCTTCTTTGACCGGCTCCTTGCAGCAGGTTTCAAACACGTCCCGCAGGGCGTGCTCGAGATTCGCCTCGTCCTTCTCGATAGCGGCGGCGTGTCGCCCGAAAACCTCCCGGACGTCCGCGCGGCCGGTTACGGTGTTGATTTTGCGGCGGATCGCCGGCGCGTCGTACTCGCCGAACAACACAACGCGATCGTGGGAATGCTTCAGGCGGTCGGCGACCCGGGCGGCGAGGCTCGATTTCCCCTGCTGGCCCACGCCGCGAATCACGGCGACGTGTTTGTGCGTTCGCTCGCGAAACGCCCGCATCACCTTTTGGATTTCCCGCCGCCGGCCCACGAACTCGCCGGGCCCGGCCACTTTCACCTTGCCCTCGGTGTCGAGAAACGCGTCGTAGGCGTATTTCGTATCCTTCCGCTGCCGCGCCCGGTCGCCCCGGCTGATAACGCCGCCGCCGGCCGGCCCGAGGTACAGCCTCGCCAGGTGCCAGCCACGCGCGGCGACATTCCTTTCCTCCATGGCGACGACTAAATCCAGCCGCGCCCGCGCCACCGCCTCGGTGAGGGAAAGGCGCTGCGCCAGGTGCTTGTAAAACGCGGCGGCGTACAACGTCGCTTCCACATCCCCGACTGGGCCGTCCCAACCCACCACGGCGGGCATTTGCCGGACGAGCATGTCGATGGCGAAGGAATCAACCACGTCGTTCCCGACCGCCGATTCGCACGCCGACAAGAACAGCACGCGCGGCCGATTGCCGCCCAACTCACGGGCCAGCGTGGTGGCGTCGGTTAGCGCGCGATCGCCGAACTCGTCTTCGAAGGCCAGTTGCGGCGTTTTATCGGCGCGGCCGTGGCAGGAAAGGTGCAGAATATCCGGCTGCTCCCTCGCGACGAGCTCGGCCAGGTAGCGCAGCGTGCCGCTTTCCTCGGGCACGAGGTCTAGACCGATGCGGCCGGTCGCCTCCACCATCGCCGCTTCCTCGGCTTCGTACTCCAAATCCGCCTCGCCGGTGGGAGAGGCGGCCATGAACACGACGCCGGGCCTAAAATCGCTGGGCGGCATCGGCTCTTGACGCTTGCCGACGCGGCGCACCGGACAGAACAGCGTTTTGTCCAGCAGCGCCAGGTGGCCGGTTTTGTCGGCGAGCAATTCCCACGGCGCTTGCAGGAAGGTTTTCTCGGCGGCGTTGGGTCGGGGGCCGACGGCGAATTCCACGCGTAGCGGCGTGCCGTCGTCGAGTTCCCGAACCGTCGACAGCACCGAGACATCGCGATCGAGCCATTGGTACATTTCGCGGCCGATTTGCAGGTGCGTTTCGGGCGCTTTGCCTTTGCCTTGGCTTTTGCGGTAGGTGCTTTCCCAGCGGGCGAAATTTCGCAGGTCGTCGTCGCTCACGGGCAGCGTTTCGTCGATTTGCGGCGACTTGCACTGGGCGCGAATTTCCTTCTTTTTACCGTCGAAACGAAATTCCAGCGGCATGGGGTCTCTTTTATTCACTGCGCGGGCCCACGTGCCGCTCGATGGCGGCCAGCATGTCTTCGGCTTTCGCCTGATGCAGCGGCATGGCCTCGCCGCCGGGCAGTTCGATTTCGATTTGCTGCTCCGGGTGCGTGGCGCGTCGCTCTTGCGCCCAGGCGATCAAACGATCGAGCTTTTCCTTCAGCTTCGCTTTTTCGGCCAGTTGCCAGGTGGTGTACACGGCGCTCGGCAACCCCAGAATGACCACCGTGATGTACTCGAGGGAGTCAAATTTTTGGCCGGTGTGGGTATCCACGGCGCGGCTTTCCCGTAGCGGCCAATCCGGCAGCAAGTCGGCCAGTTGCGCCTGCAATTCGCGGCGTGCGGATTCGTCCTCGGGCGCGCAATGAAACGTGAAAGTCGTGTTCGACATACGGATCTCTCCCCTAATGATGGGTTCGTCAACTATTTTTATCGAATTCGCCGTCACCAACGGACGATGATGCACCTAAAGAGTATTATACCGGCGGCGCGGCGGGGGAGCAAGCGCCCGGCGAATGCCTCAACCCGCTTTTTCCCTTTTTCCACAAAAAAACCCCGCACCATGAGGCGCGGGGCGTGCTTGTAGTCCCAAGGGGAATCGAACCCCTGTTTCCGGCGTGAGAGGCCGGCGTCCTAACCGCTAGACGATGGGACCACATGGGGCTCGTCGGGGCAGGGCCCCGGGTTGGTAGGCAATGATGGGAGCTAAAGGGCCGCCGGGTCGGTCACCCGACCCGGTACCCACGCTCCCGGCAAAGGATTCGAACCTCTACATACGGAGTCAGAGTCCGCTGTCCTACCGTTAGACGAGCCGGGATCAATTCAAAGAACCATTCCAGGACTGCCTTTAATACAGAAGCGGTCAAGAACCGTCAAGGCATTTCGGGACCGGCTTCCCGCGGAGTGTTCGCCGTTGTAGGCTGAAAAAAACGGTCCGGTTCCCGCCGAGGAGGCTGACGATGCGACGCGTTTGGTTTTTGCTGTTGGCGCTGGTGATGACCCTGGCCCTCGTCGGGCTTGGCTGCGGCGAGGATGAGTCCTCTTCTTCCGATGACGACGACAATAATAACAATGACGACACAAACGACGACACAACCGACGACGACGACGACAACAACGATGACGAAAACAATGATGACGACGACACAATCGAGGACGAATGTCACCCAGGTGACCTATCTTGCACAGGCAATGCGCTGCAACTTCTCGAGTGCCGCGAGGGTCGCTGGGTCGTCGCCGAAGAGTGCCTGCGCGACTACGGCAAGCTCTGCGAAACCGACACCTGCGTCGACCCGTGGCGCTACGGCTCGCCCACTTTCGATGACTGCGCCGGCGATCCGCACGGCACGACGATGAGCCTCGCGGAAAAAGCTGCCAAGTTCGACGAACTGGCCGCGCGGCTGCATATCCACCCGGAACATAAGCGAATTAACAACGCGACCGTCGTCGCCCCGTACACTGAAGACGACGCCACCTGGCAGGAAGTGACCAATTGGCACACCGGCGAAAACGACGGCCTTTGGACCGGCCTCTACATCGCCTCGCAAGCTTTTCGGTACGCCTCCACCGGCAGCCAGGATGCCCTCGACGTGCTGCGCGTGATGGTCGACGGCCTGCGCATCGGCATGGAAATCACCGGAATACCAGGCATTTTCACCCGCGAGTACATTACGCCCGGGGTAGCGGGCATGAGTTGCCCGAGCGACCCCTCGAGCTACATCCCCGATGAGGAAAAAGACGACAACCGCTGGGTTAAAGTCGATACCGACGGCACGATTCTCGTCTACGACCCGGACGCGGCGGCTTTCGTGCGCACAACGCATCAGGTCTCCGATGAGTTCGCGGGCTACTGTTGGCTGGATAACGTTTCGCAGGATGAATACGCCGGGCACATGCTGGCCCTGGGAGCGATCTACAAGCTCGTGGACGATGCCGACCTGCGCGACGCCGCCGGCTCGCTCATGGAGCAAATCTCCGAACACCTGATGGAAAACGACATGGCCCTGGTCGACTGGGACGATCGCCTCACCGAGCACGGCCGCTTCTGGCCGCTGGCCATCACCGATTTCCCCGGTTTTAACGCGATCATGGGTATGAACATGGTGCTGCAGGGCGCGGTCGCATCCGGCCGCGAGGATCTGCGCGATTTCTACGACAACTGCCTGCTGCAAAAGGCCGGCCCTAACGATTGTCTCGACCGCTACCTCACGCCGCCGCAGCCCTTCACGGATTGGCTTTGGCTGACGGGCCTGTACGTCGGCCGGGGCGGTTGCCAATCGAACTGGAACAACATGGCGATGGCGTTTTGCCAGATGTTCCCGCTCATTTGGTACGAGCACGACCCGGCCACGCGCCACAAACTCCAGCGCACGTTCGAAAACATGATGTTCTATTTTCGGGAAAACGAGCGGATGATGGCCAACCAGCACAACGCCGCGTGGGCGATCATGTACGCCGCGATGAAACAGGTCGGCCCCGACTCCACCGGCCACGATACCGAGGCGATCGAGGATGCCATTTGCGCCCTACGGCAATTTCCCGAGTCGCAAACCCAGCCCACGCTGCACATCGGCGAGGATGAGTATCCGACTGATTTTACATGTGAATCGCGATTTGAAGGGGAGTATTTGACCTTTGATCCGGTGCCGGTCTACGAGCGCTGCCCGCGAACCTTCACGTGGTGGTCGAATCCTTACGGACACCAGAATTGCGACGCCGATCCGCAGTATATCCGCCAACCGGCCGGTTATTTGCTGCCCTATTGGATGGCGCGCTACTTCGGCTACGTCGGCGCGGTGGACTAGGCGCTAATCCGGAACGATATCGCCGGTTTCGGCGTTGATGAGCAGCACGACGTTGATGCCTTTCTGCAAATACCAGCCGATGAAGCCGTAGGCCGGGTTGAGATCCTCGAAAAGGCTTATGAAATCAACATCTTGATCGCCTAGAGCCGGCTCCGAGATGGCGAACATCTGTTCGAGGGAAACGGTGGCGTCGTTCCATTCTTCCCGCTGTAGGAAAACGCGGCCCAGCACCGGGCATTCTTGCGCTTCGCAGGTAATTGTAGCGCTTTTTACCGGGTAGGCTTCCACTTCGACGAGGGCTTCGGTATCGTCCTGGTCAAACGACGCCCAGAAACTGTACTTCCACAGGATTTCCTTTTCGGACAAATCGCCGCTTGCGGGCGTCACGCTGCCGTCGATCTGAAACAGCGTGAACTGGTCCGGTGTCTCGCTCAACGCGTCAAGGGCGAGTTGCCATGCTTCGTCGATATAGTCGAAGGGGTCGACGGTCGTCGGAGAAGGTGGAGAAGAGTCGTCGTTATCGTCATCGTCGTCGCCGTTGTCGTCGTCGCCGGTGTCATCATCTCCGGAATCATCGTCACCATTGCCGCATTCGCAGCCAATCCACGTTGTTAGCATCAAGACCAAAACAAGCAGGAGAAACCAGAATCGCATTGTGAAAACCCTCCTTGCCGGGAGACTCTTTTGCCCATACCACAGGTGAAAGGGTAAAAGCAGCTTGTTGTTTGGTGCCGCGCTGGAAATCGATTGCCGCGACCATGGACGTCCCCACCGCCTCAACCGACGTTTCGAACCCCTCCGGTGCCCATTATTTGTATTAAAAGAGATTGCATTTCAATAGCTCACATGCGAGCCGATTAATTGTTTTCGGCCGATAAAAAGACGATTCAAACGCAGAAAAGAGCCTGTTTCGCCTTGACAGGGCGCGTCAATTGCTGATAATTTGCCGTCTCTCTAAGAATGTGAATGAGTGTTCATTCATTGCCGAATATTGAAATTACGGGAGGGGGTCCCGAGCGAAGGAGCACTGGGAAACAGACGGAACGTAGAGACGTTCTGCTCCGCGATAACCAGAGAACGAATATTCTTCAACAACTTTTTGCAGGAGGAACTCCGCATGTCTGAAGAGAAGAAATCAAGTTTGGAAGGGAAGATATTCCCCGTACCCGAAGGCGTCCAGAAGCGGGCGTTTGTGGGTTCGAAGGAAGAGTACAAAAAAATGTGGCAGCGCTCCGTGGATGACCCGGGCGGATTCTGGGGCGATATCGCCGAAGGCTTCTGGTGGCACAAGAAATGGGACACGGTCTATGCCTGCGATTTCAACACCGTCGACATTAAATGGTTTGTCGGCGCTCAGACCAACATTACGGTCAACTGCCTGGATCGCCATCTGGACACCATTGGCGACAAGCCCGCGATTATCTGGGAAGGCAATGAGCCGGGTGAGAGCAAGATCTACACCTACCAAGAGCTGTACACCGAAGTCTGCAAGTGCGCCAACGTGCTCAAAAGCAAGGGCATCACCAAGGGCGACCGCGTCGCCATCTACATGCCCATGGTTCCGGAATTGGCCATTGCGATGATGGCTTGCGCCCGCATCGGCGCCATCCACAGCATCGTGTTCGGTGGTTTCTCCGCTGAGGCGTTGCGCGACCGCATCCTCGACAGTACCTGCAAAGCGCTGATCACGACCAACAACGTCATGCGCGGCAAAAAGCTGATCACGTTGAAAGAGGCGGCCGACGCCGCTCTGCAAATGTGCGCCGACGAAGGCCACTCGGTCGACTTCTGCCTGGTGCATCAACGTCACGATGCCGAGACGAACATTGTCGAAGGCCGCGACATTTGGTGGCACGAGGCCATGGCTGACGCCGAACCGACCTGCGAACCGGAAATGATGGACGCGGAAGATCCCCTGTTCATCCTTTACACCTCGGGCTCGACCGGCAAACCCAAGGGCGTGATGCACACGGTCGGCGGCTACATGGTATACACCGCCACGAGCTTCAAGTACGTGTTTGATTATCACCCGGGCGACGTGTTCTGGTGCACCGCCGACATCGGCTGGGTCACCGGCCACAGCTACATCGTGTACGGCCCGTTGGCCAATGGCGCTCAGTCGCTGATGTTCGAAGGCGTTCCGACCTATCCGGATCCGGGCCGCTTCTGGGCCGTGTGCGAAAAGTACAAGGTCAACATCTTCTACACCGCGCCGACCGCCATCCGCGCCATCGCCAGAGAAGGCGACGAGTGGGTCAAGAAGTACGACCTTTCGAGCCTGCGCCTGCTGGGTACGGTCGGCGAGCCGATCAACCCCGAAGCCTGGTTGTGGTACTACTACACCGTCGGCGGCGGCAATTGCCCGATTGTCGACACCTACTGGCAGACCGAAACCGGCGGCATCATCATCACGCCGCTGCCGGGCGCTACGGCGATCAAACCGGGCAGCGCCACGGTGCCGTTCCTCGGCGTCAAACCCAGCATCATCAACGAAGAAGGCCAGCCGGTCGCGCAGGGCGACAAAGGTTACTTGGTCATCGAGCAGGCGTGGCCTGGCCTGATGCGTACGGTTTACGGCGACCATCAACGCTTCAAGGAAACCTACTTCACGCAGTTCCCCGGCCGTTACACGACCGGTGACGGCGCCTTCCAGGATGCCGATGGCTACTTCTGGATCATTGGTCGCTTGGACGACGTCATCAACGTCTCCGGCCACCGTATGGGCACCGCCGAGGTCGAGAGCGCGCTGGTCAGCCACCCGCAGGTTGCTGAAGCCGCGGTCGTGGGCTTCCCGCACGACATCAAGGGCCAGGGCATCTATGCTTACGTCACCTTGAATGCCAATGCCGAAAAGTCCGACGAGCTCAAGAAGGAGCTGGTCAAGCACGTGCGTAAGGAAATCGGCCCGATCGCCACGCCGGATAGAATCCAGTGGGCGGACGCTTTGCCGAAGACCCGCTCGGGCAAGATCATGCGCCGCATCCTCAAAAAGATTGCTGCGAACGATCTGGATTCCCTGGGCGATACGTCCACGCTGGCCGATCCTTCGGTCGTCGAAACGCTGATCGCCGGCCGCTAGTAAGCCGCGATCTTCGAATTCGTTTGCACGGACCGCCCTTCGGGGCGGTCCTTTTTTTATTGCCGCGGCCGCGGTTCGGTTTCCGTGATCGACAACCGTGTTGAGGTGTTGTGGCGTGCCGCGAGTCGTGATTATACTGGCGACCAGGAATAACGATTTCGGGAGAGGGACGTCATGAAGGTGTACGTGTTTAGTCGTAATGGGCTTTTGGTGCTGCTGATTACGGTGTTGTCGATAGCGCTCGCCGGCTTTTTTATCGGGTGCGGTGGCGGCGACGACGACGACGATGACGATGCCGCGAGCGACGACGACGCCGTGGGCGACGATGATACCACCGGTCCCGACGGCGACTGCGACGGCATTATCCCCACGAACACGTTGCTCACGAACGGCGGCTTTGAGAGACCCGACGCCGAGCTTTCAACAATACTCCTGGAGGCCGGTGAAGAAATGGACGGCTGGATTGTGGCCGAAGGCAACGTCGAGACCGTGTCCAGCAATACCGGCACGAAATCTGCGGAAGGCCATCAATGGCTGGACGTCAACGGCTCGATGGCCGGTGCGATCTACCAAGACGTGACCACGGAGCCCGGCGCCGAATACGAAGTCCTCTTCTGCGTGAGCGGCAACCCGGGCGGCGGTAGCGAGGGACAAGGCCCGAAGGTGTTGCAGGTGCTGTGGGACGGGGAGTTCGTCGCCGAAATCGAGGTTGACACCACCGGGCGCGAGGCAACGAAAATGGACTGGGAAGCCGAGAAATACAAAATACCGGCCGATCTGGTCACCGGCGAAACCAGCCGTCTGGAACTTCGGAGCCTAAGCGACGACCAGGGCGCCTATGGCCCAGCCGTTGATGCCGTCGCGCTGGTCCCGTTGCCGTAAATCGGGTCCGGTTTTCCGGGCAAATAAAAAAGGCTGCCCTTGGTGGGCGGCCTTCTTTGCGTCGGCCACAGGGGAAACGGCGTTGTATCGAGCGCCACGCGACGACCCACGCGGTCGAAGCCGGTCGCCCGGACTGGACGATTTATTTTTTGACCTGGGCTTTCTTGCCGAAGCCGACGATCACGTACGTGCCGCTGCGCGGGTCGGTTTTGAGGCGCACGACATCGTGCGTCTGGGCGTCTTCCAGCAATTCGGAAAAAGTCCGGTAGCCGTGGAATGATTCGCTGAAATTCGGCTGTTTGCGCTTCATGGTGTCCTTGACCATGCTGCTCCACAAAATTTCCTTGTTTTCGCGAACCAGCGCCGTGATGGCCGCAATCAGCAGTTCGAAGGCCTCGCGCTTTTTCTTGGGTAGCGTCTTATCGATCTTTTCCGGCTCGCTTTCCGGCGAGAAGAGGTCTTCGTAATAAATGAACTCGTCGCAGTTACCGGCCAGCAGGTCCGAGGTTGAGTCGCGCATCCCGATACCGATGACCCGCTTGCCGTTTTCCTTGAGTTTGGACACGAGCGGCGAAAAGTCGCTATCGCCCGACACGATCACGAAGGTGTCGATGTGGTCCTTGGAATAGCAAAGGTCCATGGCGTCCACGACGAGCCGAATATCGGCACTGTTTTTGCCGGTCATGGCGCGTTTGGGAATTTCGATCAGCTCAATCGCCGCCTCGTGCAATTGTCGCTTATAATCCGAATAGCGACCCCAATCGGCATAGGCCGATTTGGCCACGATTTTCCCTTTCTCCACCAAGCGCGCCAGCACTTTGCTGATGTCGAATTTTGCCTTTTTATCGACCAGGCCTAATGCCAGGTTCTCAAAATCGATGAATACGGCAAGATTGTTTTCGTCGGCCATGCAGTTTCTCTCCCCTTTGAATCACAATAATCCTAAGCACGGTTTACGTTATGCGCGCGTCGTTGTCCAGGCGAAACGCCGCGTTGGATGATATCGGTCAGGCCACTTCCCCGCGGGCGTTGTGCCTGCTAGTGTACGCGGCGCATTTCGTCTAGTATGGTTACCGCAGGCCGGGGAGTGAGAACATCGTGCCGGAAACCGATACCGAGTTGGGCCGCAACTTCCTTGATACCCAAATCGGGGCGTGGATGTTGCGGCATCGCCGCACGCTGATCATTGTCAGCCAGCTTGCGTTGGCGACGATGTCCTATGTCCTGGCCTTTCTGCTGCGTTTTGAGTTCGACCTGACGCCCGCGGGCAACACCTGGCCTCTTTACACCATGCTGAAAACGTTGCCGCTAATTCTCGCCTTGCGCGCCGCCGCCTTCTACGTCTGGGACCTGTACCGCGGTTGGTGGCGCTACGTGGGCATGAACGACTTGATCGACATCACCAAAGCCGTGGTGGTTAGTTCCCTCGTGTTCCTCGCGGTGATCATGTTCGGCCTGCGCACGAGTTTTCCGCGCTCCGTGTTTTTGATCGACGCTTTTATTTGCCTGTCCTTCATCGGCGGCAGTCGCTTTATGATCCGCGCGATTCGCGAGTACACGCGCATGCCGCCGCGGGCTCAGGCGAAGAACGTGTTGATTTACGGCGCGCGGGAAATCGGCGTCGAAATCCTCAAGGAAGTCCGCGCCAATCCGCACCTGCACATGCACGTGGTGGGTTTCATCGACGACTTCTCGGCGAAGAAGGGTTTCAATATTCAAGGTATTCCGGTGCTCGGAGGGCGCGAGGAACTGACGCAGATCCTGCTGCGTTACAGCATCGACGAGATCATCATCGCCGCGCGTTACCTGAAACCCCGCGACCTGCGCGCGTTGCTCGAACGCTTCCAGGACAGCGGTGTGCGTTTCCGAATCGTCCCGGCGGCCAGCGACATCCTCGGCGGGCAAGTGTCGATCAAACAACTGCGCGACGTCGATGTGGAGGACCTCCTGGGCCGCGAAGCGGTCAACCTGGACACCGAAGCCATCCGCCGCAGCTTCTCCGGCAAGCGCGTACTGATCACCGGCGCGGGGGGCAGCATCGGCAGCGAACTGGCCCGGCAAGCCGCCGCCCAATTCCCGGCGCGGCTGATCCTGCTGGAACGTAACGAAAACAACCTTTTTTACATTCATTGGGAACTGACGCGCCGCCGCCCGCTGATTCCCATCGTGCCCGTCGCGGGCGACGCGGGCGACCCGATTCGTGTCCGCCGGCTGATTCTCGAGGAAAAACCCGACATCATTCTCCACGCCGCGGCCTACAAACACGTGCCGCTCATGGAGTCCAACGCCGTGGCCGCGACGCTCAACAACGTGCGCGCCACGCGGGTTATCGCCGAGATCGCCGCCGACCTCGGGGTGGAAAAATTCGTCCTCATTTCCACCGACAAGGCCGTCAGCCCGTCCAACATCATGGGCCGCACCAAACGGTTGGCGGAATGGATTATGCTCGATTTGTCGCGCCGCGCCGACCGCACGAGTTTTTTGGCCGTACGTTTCGGCAATGTGCTGGCCAGCGAGGGCAGCGTCATTCCCTTGTTCCGGCGGCAGATCGCCGAGGGCGGGCCGGTCACGGTCACTCATCCGGAGATGACCCGCTATTTCATGACGATTCCCGAAGCGGTGCAATTGGTCATGCAAGCTGCCGCGATGGGCGTGGGCGGCGAGGTTTTCGTGTTGGAAATGGGCGCGCCGGTCAAGATCGTGGACTTGGCGCGCAATCTGATTCGACTGTCGGGTTTCGAACCCGACCGCGATATCGAGATCGATTTCGTCGGCCTGCGTCCCGGAGAAAAGCTACGCGAGAAACTATGGGACACCGACGAGGAGATCGGCCCGACAGCGCACGATAAAATTCGCCTGGTGAGAAAAATGCGCGACTTGCCGTCCGGGTTGGCGGAGAACCTGGACACACTTATTGCGGCGGCCGAGCAAGCGGGCGAAGCTGAAGCGCAACGCTTACTGGTTGCCATGACCGACACAACTGAGACCGCGTCCGAAGAAACGGAGGATGACGAGACTGTTGACGACGGCGGTCGAGCCGTGTCAGGATAAAAAATCATTGCAGGCCGTGAGATGGAGCACGAATGAACGCTCGAAGTATAGCCGCTTTTATTGCGATCATCGCGATGGCTCTGGCGGGCCCCGCCTTCGCGCAGGATGAGTTTGACGAAGTGCCGGAAGGCGTGTTGCAGGGCGAAGTTGCCGCGCCTAAGCCCAAGGTGAACAATTTGCCCTTCAATATTTACGGTCTGTCGGGCTTGATGTTGACCACGTCCACGCGCACCTTGCGGCCGGGTTCCTTTGAAGTCGGTCTCGGCGGTACCTGGGAAGAAAGCTCGACGCCCACGTACTATCGGCGCGAAGCCATGTTACTCGGCACGGTCGGCATCCCGGGGGGGTTGGAATTCGGGTTCCGCGTTCCCTACGTGATGACCGACTTGGTGGTCGAGGAGACCTTCACGAATCTCGGCGTCCTCGACCGCAACTATGCACAGAAAGACAAGACCGGCATCGGTTCGGTCGAGGGCATGTTCAAGTGGGGCTTCGTGCAGCAACACAACTTCCTGCCCGCTTTCGCCATTGGGTTGGGCGGCATCGCGCCGGCCGGCAAGTACGAGGACGGCCTCGGTGATGTGAAAACGTACGGCGCGAAAGTCATGCTGGCGTTGGGCATCGAGTTGAACGACCTGGCCTTTACCGACTACGCCTTTGCGGTCATGGGCGACGGCACGTTGGTGTTGCGCGACGCGTGGATCGACGACCAGGAATACGAGGAAAAAAGCGGCTTGGTGCACGCGGGCATGATCTTCCCCCTGCACCCGCGCAATTTCCTGGAACTGATCATCGAATACGAAGGCGAGTTGCAGCGCGGCACGACCAACGAGGAAGACGCCAATGCCCTGGCGCCGAGCCTGCGTTTTGTAGTCGACCACTTCAACGTGAGCGCCGGCGCCAAATACACCTTCAAGGAAGACCCGGACTACGGTGAAACGTGGACCTTCCTCGGAACATTTTCCTACACCTATTTCTAGGGCTGACGGCACACATGCAGCATCGTCGTCCGCGGCCTGAACGGGCCGCCACGCGAGGTTTGTCGTGAACCTGCCGCTCCGCAAAAAACTCGTGTTCACCGCGCTTCTTGCCGCGACGGCGGTCGTGGCGTTGTTCCTGGTCGGCGAACTGTTTTTGCGTGGTTGGCTGGCGCACCGCGATTCGCTGCTGATCGTGCCGGACGACAAGCTGGGTTGGCGGGCCAAGGAAAACGTGGCGTGGACCCGGGAAAAGCATGACGCCGCCGGCGTTACCTACGCGGTTCGCTACCGGACCGATGCGCGCGGCTCGCGGCTTTACGGAGACGCGGCGACCGCCAAGACGAAGGTGCTGCTGGTCTCGGCGACTCCTTTACGCATGCGGCCGAAGTGTCCAACGACAAGACCTACTACCACGTGTTTCGAGACAGGGCAGGCGACAGGGCGGAGGTGTTCGCCTACGGAGCGCTTGGCTACGGCACCTTGCAGGAAGCGATGGTAGCGATGGATTGGGCGCCGGCACTGCGTCCGGACTGGGTTATCGTGCAAGCCACCGGCAACGATCTGATCAACAACAGCTTCGCGCTGGAGATCGACAGCTACGGCTCCAACAACAACAAGCGGCGCCCGTACCTTGTCTCCACATCGACAACCTCACAGGAATGGGCGATTTCCCGCCGTGTGCCGAAGCCATGGCCGGGGTTGCACGAATTCGCCTTCGACCATTCGCGGATGCTGTACTACTTGCTGTCGCGCGCCGACCGCCTGCTGCTGGACCCGGCCGAATTGACGACTGAAAGAGAGATCCGTGAGCGGGGATTAAGTTGGCCCTCGTTCAAGTCGGCGAGTGATACGACGGCGGCGATTCTGCGACGCCTCAAGCAACAAACCCAACCGGCGCGGGTGGCGGTGTTCATCGTCGACGCCGATGAACCGTACGTGACGGCCTTTCGTCGCGCGTGCGCTGCGGCCGACGTCGCGTTTACGACCGCCGCGGCCGAGGCGATTCACGAAGCCGAAACGCAAGGACGCATTGTACGCGGCTTCGATCGCGTGCACTGGAACGAACTCGGCCACCAAGTGGCGGCCGAGGCGTTGGTCACATTTTTTCGAGAGGCAAGTTCGGAGTTAGGCCTTCCCGGCGCTCCCTAATACGTACTCGTTTTTGTGTTTGATCAGGCGGATCAGTTCCTCGCGCGCCGGGCCGAGGTATTTGCGCGGGTCGAATTCCTTCGGCTTGGTCCACAGCACTTCCCGCACCTTTGCCGTGATAGCCAAGCGCCCGTCGGAATCGATGTTCACTTTGCACACCGCCGATTTGGCCGCGAGCCGCAACTGCTCTTCGGGCACGCCGACCGCGCCGCCGAGGTCGCCGCCGTACTGGTTAATCAGCTCGATGTAGGCGGGGATGACGCTGCTGGCGCCGTGCAAGACGATGGGGAATCCGGGGATCCGCTTCTCGACTTCTTCGAGGATGTCGAAGCGAAGGGGCGGCGGCTCCTCGCCGGGTTTGACCTTAAATTTGTAGGCCCCATGACTCGTGCCGATGGAAATCGCGAGCGAATCGACGCCGGTACGCTGCACGAACTCTTCTACGTCGTCCGGGTCGGTGTAGTGCGATTGCTCGTGTTGCACGTCGTCTTCGATACCCGCCAGCACGCCCAGTTCTCCCTCGACGGTGACGTCGTGCTCGTGCGCGAATTCGACCACCTGCTTGGTCAGGGCCATGTTGTCTTCGAAGGAATGCGCCGAGCCGTCGATCATGACCGAGGAAAAGCCGGTCTCGATACAGTTCTTGCACAGTTCAAAAGTGTCGCCGTGGTCCAGGTGCAACACGATGGGAATATGGCTGCCCATATCGCGCGCCAATTCCACCGCGCCGGCCGCCAAGTGCCGCAGCAATATTTGGTTGGCGTACTTCCGCGCGCCGCTAGAAACCTGAATGATCACCGGCGAGTTCGTCTCCACGCAACCGGTGATGATCGCCTGCAATTGCTCCAAATTGTTGAAGTTGTAGGCAGGGATGGCGTAGCCGCCGGCGACGGCTTTGGCGAAAATTTCTCGCGAATTAACGAGGCCGAGTTCGCGGTAGGAAATCATGGAATTCTCCTTTTAAAGTCGAGTGCCGAAGAAGCTCATGTTGCTCGCGCCGCCACGCTTTGTCAAAGCCCCGCGGCGTTCAATCCAGACGCCGATAAAGCTCCACCACGCCCCGCGGCGGATGCGAGATTACCAGCTCTGTGTTACCCGCCGGGGTTTGCGTTAACGACGCCTCCAGGCGGCAATTCGAGCCCACCCACTGCTGCAAGTGCTCGCGTAAAAACGGCGGTGCATTTTTGTTCAACGTCATCGACGAGGGCATGTTGACCACGACCACGTAACGCGGCTGCGAGTCCTGAATTTCCCGCCACGCCTCTTGTTGCAGCGCCAGTGTGTCCTCGTAGTAAGCCGCGAGCGGATAGGCGAACACGAAGCGCATCGCGCTGCGCCGCCGGGCGTGGAAAAGAATCTGTCCCTCGCTGCCGAACACCAGCACCGTCTCGTCCGGTTCGGTGTGTTCGCGCAGGTATCGGCCGAGCATTTCGCCGTCATAAAACGGATTGACGCCGAACAAGTCGCGGCTCAGTTCCGCGCCCCGCGTGTATTGCGGCAGACGCAGCAACGTGGGCGAAAGAAGCAAGAGAGCGATCACGACGATGATGGCCGCGCGGCTCGCTGTGCTCGCCGTTTTTTCCAGAAGTAGGCCTACCGCGCCGCGCACGCCCACCGCCGCGGCCAGGCAAAGTGGCGGCAGCAGTTGCTGCCAATAGTGCGCCGTGAAACGACCCGAAGCCGCCACGCCCACCGCCGCCGAGAAAAGCCAAAACGGCAGCGCCAAGGCGGCGATTTTGTTTTCCCTGCGCCCGCGCCAGAGTACGATCACCCCTGCGGCCAGCCCCACCAGGAGCGGCCAGTCGCGCACCAGCATGCCGCGCCGCGAAAGCTGAATCGCCAAAGCCCGCCCGCGGTCGAGCCACGAAAACGCGCCGCTGTAACTGAGGTTGTAACTGAACGCCCAAAAGTGGAATTCACGTGCCGCGCCGGCCAGGGCAAACGCCGCGTAACATGCGGCCAACGCCGCGCAAAAACCGCCCGCGGCATACAGAATGCGGATCACGAACTTGCGCCCGGCCCCAGCGGTTGCGTAGATCATCACCACGAGCGGCAACAAGTCGGCCCCGGCCACGGGCTTGAACAACACCGCGATTCCCATCAACGCCCCGGCGGCCACCGGACGCCACGATTGTTGTTTGTTGCCGCCCGGCGCCACCATGAGTAGCGCGGCGATGATCCACGTCACCATGAACATTTCGGCGTTGGCGCTTTGGCCGTCGTAGCTCGGCGCGGTTTGCGTCAGCGCGAGCAGTATCGTGGCGATGGCCGCGGTCGGCGCGTCGAACAACCGCCGCACGAGGCGATGAAAGACCAGCGCGGTCAGCAGCGACCATAAAAGCATGCCGAGGCGCACGCTCGTCACGCCGTGGTAGAGGCCCACCAGGATCGCGTACACCGCGAAAACTCCGGGCGGCTTGGATTCAACCGAGTGCACGTAGGGCCACAAGCCCTGCGTCCACTGCCAGCCGATATACGCATACCCCCCTTCGTCGCGGTCGAAGGGCACGTCGATCATCAGTAGGCGTAGGAGGACGGCGAGCGCGACACCGGCCAGCGTCCAGACGGCCCAGGTTCGTTCGCGGCGGTTTGTCATCAACGCTCGTCCAAGCGGTGGAGGCCGAATTGGCCGGCGAGTTGATAGGCGCGGGCCACATCCGTCGCGCTGACCGGCCGGGAGATGCGATCCACCTCGTGGGCGCGGTGGCACGGGCGATACTGGGCCATGATGTTGAGGTACGTGTCGCGGCTTAGCTCCTCGGCCAGAAAACGAAACGCCGCTTCGGTGCCTGCCGTGCCGAAGGGCATGACGAGGTGCCGAACCAGCAAGCCGCGCTGGGCGACGCCTTTCTCGTCGATCACCAAGTCACCGACCTGCCGGTGCATTTCACGTAGGGCGGCTTGCGCGACGGCAGGATAATCGCGTGCGCCCGCCAGTTGCGTTGCGACGTCGGGGTCGGTGAATTTGTAGTCAGGCATGTAGATATCCACGATGCCGTCCAACTGTTTGAGCACATCCGCGCGATCGTACCCGCCGGTGTTGTATACGATCGGCAACGCGAAACCTTCCTCGACCGCCAAGGCAAGCGCCTCGAGTATTTGCGGCACGACGTGCGACGGCGTGACCAGGTTCAAATTGTGGCACCCTAACTTTTGCACTTCCAGGAAAAGGGTCGCCAGGTGCTCGATCGTCACAGCCCGGCCGCGGGCGCCGTGACTGATGTCGTCGTTCTGGCAAAAGATGCACCCCATGTTGCAGCCGGCGAAAAACACGGTGCCGGAGCCGCCGCGCCCGACCAGCGGGCGTTCTTCGCCGAAGTGCGGTCCGAAACTGGCGACCAACGCCGCCGCGCCGGTTTGGCAAAAGCCCTTTTCGCCGGCCGAGCGATCGACCTTGCACTCGCGCGGACACAAGCGGCACGGCGACAGCAGGGGCTGCAGGGTCGCGGCTCGCCGACGAATGTCGGCGGCATTCAAGCTGGGCATGACAATCCGTCCTCGCCTATTTCGGTTGCGGATCGGCGCAACAACGAAAGCCGTCGTCTTCCCAGCAAGCGTCGTCGACGGGGTGGGTGTGTCGCGAAAAGCAATCGCCGCCGTATTCCGCCCCGCGCCACGCCGTCCCGCCGCGTACGACGCCAAAAGCTCCGTTCCGATATTCGATGGGCTCAGCGACCCACTCGCTGACGTTCCCGTTCAAATCGAAGACGGCGAAGCGATTGCGGCATTCGAAGCGCGCGCCGGTTGGGGCGATGGCCTGGAGCGTGCCGACCGGTTGTTCGGTGTTGCATCGATGCGGTACGTATTCCGGGCCGTACGTGAAACGCCACCCGCGACCCATGGTGCAGGCCAGTTCCCATTCGTCTTCGGCGCATAACCGCTTGCCCGCCGCGCGGCACAACTGGTCGGCTTCGCGCCAGCTTACTTTGGTTCGGGGCAACGCGTAGCGTTCGTTCGGGTATTCGAAGCGGTCCATGCAGTAAGCAGCCACGGCGCGCGGCTCGCCCAGTTTCCGTTTAAAGTGGCTCGAACGCGGATCCCACACGGAGTCGACCGAGCCCGCGGGAATCAACACCATGCCGGCCGGACATTGCAGGTCGACGATTCCGGCCCATTCCTCGGCCGTGTACGTGGTGCGCCAAAACGGATCGCGCCAAGCCGGATCGGACACTTCCGGCACGACGGGCGGGTGGTACTTTACCTCGGCGGCCTCGTAGCCGAAGCGCGCCGCCAGTACCACGGCCAACAAAACCGCGAGGGTGATGACGATTCTCTTAACCATGGCCGAATCGTACCATGTTATAAAGAAGCGATCATTCTTCGAGTAGAGGTTGATGCGGAAAATCGTCACGTTTTTGTTCCTGACATGTCTCGCCGCCGTCGCGTTGTCCGCGCCCGTGTGGACCGTTTCCGCTCGGCAGGGGTCCGACGGGGAAGTGTATTGGCGTGCCGAGACCGACGGTTTGTTGCGCTGGGAACTCGCCGACCTGACCGGCGACGGCCGGCCCGATGTCGCGTTGTTCCACAGCGGCGAAAAAATCGTGCGCACTGAAATCGACACCAACGCCGACGGTGTGGCCGACCGCGTTGCGCTTTTCATGCCGGATCGGTCGGTCTCTCATTGGCGCGATGCCGACGGCAACGGCGTCCTGGAATCCGCCGCGGCTCCCGTGAACGATTCGCCTGCCGCCGTCCTATACCGGCGAGCCGTCGCCTTGCGCTACGCCGCCCGCGACGGGCAGTTCCCGGCGCACGAGGGAGAACTCCCGCCGGTGACGCCGCCCTTCACCCGCCCGATCGGCACGGCCGTGTCGGTGCAGATGCGCTTGTCGCTTTTATCGACGGACGGCGCGTCGCGTCGCAATCCGCAGGATGTGGGTCTCGTGCAATTCGAGGCGGCACCGGGGCGGGGCGAACACCTCGTTGTTCCGGTTTCGATAAACGCCGAGGGCGTGGCCGCGCAGGCGGGAACCTTGGACCTGATGACGTACGCCGTCTGGTGTGAAAAGTCGTCGGAAAAGCGACTTCGCTTGGAAGCGGCCGGTCGTCTCGTCGTTGGCGACTCGCTGAATGAGGAACTGTTTTTCGTTGTCGATCTCACCGAGGAAACGACGTCCGCTCTCCATATGCCGCTCGCTGACGGGTCCGGCAACGCAAGCCGTTCACTGTTGGTGGAGATTCGTCGGCGCTAACGGGGGAAGGCTACAAACCGCGAACGATGACTCGTTTGACGTAGGGTTCGGCGCGCATCATCAAGGCGCGCACTTTTTCGGGCGTCAAGGGCTTCACGGCTTTGAAGTTTTCGTTGTACACGATGCGGTTTTGGTATTGTTGGAAGGCCCACAACTCGGCGCCCTCGATTACCTTGCCCATTTCATCCACCGCCGCTTCGTCCACCACGGTCGGCACAACGGTCGTGCGGAACTCGTAACGAACGCCGCTTTGCATGATCAATCGGATGGATTGCTCGATCTTATGGATGTCGACAAGCGTGCCGCTTGCTTCACTGTAGCGGGAGAGCGCGGTTTTCACATCCATGGCGACGTAGGTGACATGACCGTCTTCCAACAGCTGCTTGAGCACATCCGGGTGATGGCCGTTGGTGTCGATTTTGACGGGTAGACCGATTTCCTCATTCAAGTGGGCGACGAAATCGGCGATATCCGGAAACAACATGGGTTCGCCGCCGGTGATCGCGACGCCGTCTATCAGTTTTTTACGGTGGCGCAGGAATTCCACGACGTCTTCCCAAGAAAACTTGGGCGTGTCGGCGGATATTTCAATGAGATCCGGATTTTGACAGAAAGGACAGCGAAAATCGCACCCGGCCAGGAAGAGCACCGAGGCTACGTTGCCGGGAAAATCGATCAACGACAAACCTTGAATACCGGCAATTCGCACAGCACTAACTCCTACGCTACCGGACGATCACCGGCGCGTTTCCAGGACTCAAACGACTTAGCGTTTGATTTACGCGGTTTTCACACTTTTTTCGGGCGCCTGCTCGACGGCCCCCACGTTGCCGAACGCTTTGCCGGCGACCTTAAACGTGACGCGGTCCTTATACTCGGCCTGCTTTCCCTTGTTCCATTGCTGTACGGGACGGTAATAACCGACAACCCGACTGTAGACCTCCGTCTTATGTTGACACATCGCTTTTCATCTCCCCATCTCATTCGTTAATCCCTGGGCTTATTCGCTCCCCCGAGCAGGGCTGTTACTGCAAATCCCCTTGCTTATTCCTTCGCCCGACGGCACCCCTAATAGGGGCACTCAAAATGTTCGCCGGGTATGTATCCGTGTTCCGGGCAAATCGTAAACGTGGGCGTGATCGAGTAATACGGGAGCTTGTAATTCTCCGCGATTCGCCGCACGAGTTTCTTAATCGCTTCGGTGTCGTCGAGCTTCTCCCCGATGAATCCATGCATCACCGTGCCGCCGGTATAGAGCGTCTGAAGGGCGTCCTGGTGCTCCAAGGCTTCGAACAGGTCATCGGTGAAGTTCACCGGGAGGCTCGTGGAATTCGTGTAGTAAGGATCCTCGACGCCCTGGTGGAAAATGTCCGGGTATTTTGCAACGTCGAGTTGGGCCAGGCGATAGGTTGTGCTTTCGGCGGGCGTGGCCTCCAGATTGTACAGATTGCCGGTCTCTTCCTGGAAGCGAATCAAGTTATCCCGCATGTGTTCCAGCGTACGAATCGTTAAGTCTTTGCCCGCGGGGTGCGTGATCGAGTGGCCCATGAAGTTGATGAGGGCCTCGTTCATACCGATCAAGCCAATGGTGGAGAAATGGTTGTACCAGTAGGCGTGCTGTCCGACTTTGACGCCGTCCAAGTAGTGCCGCGTGTACGGGTAAAGACCCTGCTCAGTGAAGCGCTCAAGCACTTTCCGCTTGGTTTCCAAGCTGTCCCGGGCGCGCTCCATCAGGTAATCGATGCGACCGAACCAGGAACTTTCATCGCCGGATTCATAACCGACGCGCGGCAGGTTCACGGTGACCACGCCGATGGAGCCGGTTTGCGGATGCGCGCCGAAAAGGCCGCCGCCGCGTTTGCTCAGTCGCTGTCGCAGTTCTTTTTCGTCCAAACGTAAGCGACAACACATCGACCGGACATCCTCCGGCTTCATGTCGGAGTTGACGAAGTTGGCGAAATACGGGATGCCGTAGCGTCCGGTCATCTGCCAAAGGATATCTAAGTTTTTGTTATCCCAGTCGAAATTGTCATGAATGTTGTACGTTGGAATCGGGAAAGTGAAAATGCGGCCCTTGGCGTCGCCGGCCATCATCACTTCGCAGAACGCTTGGTTGATCATGTCCATTTCGTGCTGGAACATGCCGTAGGTGTCGTTAAGCAGTTCGCCGCCGTACGCCACCGCCTCGTCGAGCATATTGGACGGGCAAACCAGATCCATCGTGATGTTCGTGAACGGAGTTTGGAAGCCGACCCGAGTGGGTACATTCAGGTTGAACACGAATTCCTGAATGCATTGGTGTACTTGCTCGTAATTAAGATTGTCATACCGTACGTAAGGCGATAGGTAGGTGTCGAAGTTCGCGAAGGCTTGTGCCCCCGCGCTTTCACCCTGCAAGGTGTAGAAAAAATTGACGATCTGGCCCAACGCCGTACGCAAATGCCGTGGCGGCGCGGACTCGACTTTGCCGTAAACGCCCCCAAACCCTCGGAAAAGAAGGTCTTTTAGGTCCCATCCGCAACAGTAAGCGGAGATTTGACCCAAATCGTGAATATGGAAGTCGCCACTGGTATGAAGGTCGCCGAGCTCTTGGCCGTAGATTTTATTGAGCCAGTAAGACTTGCTGATCGTCGAGCTGATGTGGTTATTGAGCCCCTGTAGCGAAAAACTCATGTTCGAGTTTTCGTTGATTCGCCAATCGATCTTATCCAGATAGGAGTCGATCATATCCACCGCATTGGCGAGCATGCGCTGCGTTTCGCGCATCTGCGCATGATCGTTGCGGTAAATGATATAACGACGTGCAATGTCGTGTAAGTTATTGTGAATAAGCCGGTTTTCGACGAGGTCTTGAACGTTTTCCACCGTCGGAATACGGTTGTTCTTGAAGAACAAAACGTCCAGAAGATCGATGACCTCCGCCGCAATTCGCTCAACTGTGGCCTGGTCTTTACTACCGCTGGCCACGAATGCCTTCCAAACGGCATCGGCGATTTTCTGCGGGTCGAACGCAACCCGTTCACCGGTGCGTTTGTAAATGAAGCGAATCATCCAGGAGTCTCCTAACGCTCGCGGAATCAGGATTGAAAGAACGCTGGTCCAGCCGAAAATCGCTGCCAACCCACTTTTCAATACGGAAAAAATCAATGAATTTTGTTAAAACTAGGTGTTTTTTTCCGTTGCCAAGACCGAAACTTAAAAAACGACCAAAAATCAACCCTTTCAAGCTTAAGACGCCACTTTAAGGGTTCGTCTAAAAAGGCTTGAAACTAAAGAAAAATCGAATCTTCCTAAGAGCCAGTCAGGCAAGAAGGGATGTTAGCCCAAGATTTTTGAGCCTGTCAAGGTAAAATCTACATATGGTAGGGAAAATTTTTCCGACCACAAGAAGTTGCGTCTCTTACGACGCGGCGCGTAAAAAAGGGGGTTAGCTCTTATTTTTCATGAGCTTCCATTCTTTCGAGAGGCGATTGTGAAGTTTGGATAGTACAAGATTGGCAAATCGAGCGGCGAAAACATTTTCCATGTCCTGCCGCGTTGCCAAAAATTTTCCGTACGGCTTCGACGAGCGTTGAAATGTACCCGACTTGCCCTCGCGGAGAATTATCCGCCGATTTATGTTGATTTCCGGGTGCTTTACTGGTCGAGCAGGCACTGGAAGGCGAATGAGAGTCAATCGTGGCCCGGTAAACAGAGCGGCGATCCCCGCCGGAACAACCACCGGACGGAAGCATTATGACAGCCGCGCGCCGACCTTTGCCTGTGCCCGCCTGCAAGTCGTTCCATTCCGGAAGGTTCGGGCGCCGGATTCATCCTGGGAAAGCGGTTTGCGTCGGGATTTGCGCAGGCGACTTGCGGAGCCGGGGGGCGGGGCGGAATACGGGACGGCGATCGGTTTCGGGGGCTTCGGCCGAGAATTTTCTGCCAAGCAAGATTTCGAGGAAAGCGACGAAAAAGGGCGAGCCGCAGGGCATTCCGGCCATTGTATCGGTACGAACTTTTTTCTCGTAGGGATCTTCCTCGCCGCTGAGAAACCAGGGCCAGTCGAGGGACCTGTCGTCCAGCAGGGGGCTGGGTTTGATAAGCGGGTCGGCGGTTTTTCCGCAATGGGCGGGGGCGCTGGACCAGCGGTAGTCGGCGGCGTGGCAAGCCATTCCGGCGCGAACCGAGTTGCGCTCGACGTAGCGGATGGCGGCCCACATGTGTCGCTCGTCCATGGGCGTTGAGTAGTAGCGACCCTGCCAGAGGTGGCCGGTGGTTTCGTGAGTTTCGTTGAAGTAGGTGGCGTAGACTCCGTGGGTGTCGTGGAGTACGCCGGCTAGTCCGGTGATGATTGTGGGTACGAGCACGAGATGCACGTGGTTGGGCATCAAGCAGTAGGATAAAACGGCGACTTCGTATTGTTCGACGTATTTCTTGAGGAGAGCCAGGTACTTTTGGCGATCTTTGTCCGACCGGAAGATTTTCTCGCCGCGATTGCCGCGATGGGTGACGTGATGAGGGTATCCCGCGACCACGATCCTTGGATTCCGCGCCATTTTGAACCTCCTTACCTGGGGCCAGGCACCAACGGGTGTTGAATTTCTCACACCTCTTAGTCAAGTTGTGTGCCAAAGAAAAGTAAGATAGTGATATCAATAGGTTGAAGGGATCTCGGCTTGTCATTGTTTCCGGTTTTCGGAGGAAAATTCCGGAAATCGAACGCAAATCACGACGTAAGTTGGTGCCAGGCACCAACGTTTAAGGGTTCGGGATTACGGAATGTAACGAGTGGTTAAATGCGGCGGAAGTCGGCGATCGCCGAAAACAGCGCCGTGACCGAAGCCACCAGATTAAGCCGGTTGGTTTTAATGTCTTCTTTCTTGTGCATGACCAACACATCGTCGAAAAACACGTCGACCTGTGGGCGAATCTCGGAAATCGTCATCAACGCACCAAGTACATCGCCGACGGCCACCAGCGTTTGCACCTGGTCGGCAATGGACTGCACCGCCGCAAAAAGCGCCTTCTCCGCGTCTTCCTCCAACAAAGCCTCGTCCACTTCGCCCGGGTCTTCGTAATCCTTGACGATGTTCCCCGCGCGCTTAAACGCCGTAGCGAAAGCCTCGAACTCATCGCGCTTGGAAAACTCGTTGACCGCCTCGATGCGCGCCACGGTCGCCGGGACGGTATCGAAACGAACGGCCAACACGGCATCGGCCACTTCGGCCCGCATCCCCCGGCCCCGCATGAAGTGGAACAAGCGGTCGCGGAAAAAGGCGAGAATCTCCTCTTCCAAGTCGGCGCGATCGGCTTTGAATTTGTCCTCCACGCCATCGACCGATTTGCGGATCAGATCCGTGAGCGCCACATCCCACGCACGCTCGGCCAGAATGTGCAACACGCCCAACGCCTGGCGACGCAGCGCGTAGGGATCGCCCGACCCCGTTGGCGACAAACCCACGCCGAAACAAGCGGCGATCGAATCCATTTTGTCGCACACCGAAAGCACCGCGCCGGCATCGGATGCGGGCAGTTCGTCGCCCGCAAAACGGGGAAGGTAGTGTTCGAAAATCGCCTCGCCGACCGCTTCTTCTTCGCCTTGCTCGCGGGCGTAATAGCGACCGATGATCCCCTGCAACTCGGGAAACTCGGCGACCATACCGGTCAGCAAATCGGCTTTGTAGATCTGCGCGGCACGCTTGGCGGTATCCAGCGAATCCGTGGCCACCATCGCCCCGAAATAGTTGACGAGCTTACGCACGCGGTCGACCTTTTCGGCATAGCTGCCCAGCAGCTTGTGGTACAGCATGCCCTCGAGATCGGCGGCGAAATCGTCCAGCGGCTTTTTACGGTCGGTCTCCCAATAGTATTTCGCGTCTTCCAGTCGCGCCACCAAAACGCGCTGGTTGCCGCGCACGACGAGTTCCGGATCATCGGCCTCGATATTGGCCACGAGGCAAAACGCGGGCAGCAACGCCCCTTGCGCGTCTTCAAATGAAAAGTACTTTTGGTGCGTGCTCATCGTCGTGACCAACACCTCGCGCGGCAGTTCCAGGTACTCCGCCGGGAAACGACCCAGCAGCGGCACCGGCCACTCGACAAGGTAGGCGACATGGGTCAGCAACTCTTCGTCCACGATCCACTTACCGCTCAATTGCCCGGCGAATTCGTCGAGCTTGGCGCGAATCACCTCACGCCGTTGCGCCGCGTCCAACGTCACCTTCGCCGCCGCGAGCTTGTCGCGGTAATCCGCAAAATCGGTTACCTCGATCGCCGCCGGCGAATGGAAGCGATGACCGCGCGTCTGCGCGCCGGCCGGAATTTCGCCGATGGTGATCGGCAGCGTCTCACCGCCGAGCAGGGCGACGATCCAATGCACGGGTCGCACGAAACGCAAATCGAGGTCGCCCCAGCGCATCGACTTAGGCCACGGCAGCGCGAGGATAATTTCGGTCAGCGCCTCCGGCAGAATGTCGGCGGTGGGCTGACCGGAAATCGTTTTCTTAATACCGATGTATTCCCCTTTTTCGGTCGTAAAAAGCTCCAACTCGTCGATCTCGACGCCTTGCCCCTTCGCAAAACCGATGGCGGCTTTCGTGGGTTTTCCTTCATCGTTGTAGGCGACCTTCTTCGCGGGCCCCATTTTCTCGATGTTGCGGTCCGGCTGGCGTGTCGCCAAGCGGTCCACCGTGACGGTAAGCCGTCGCGGTGTGGAGTAAACAAGCAGTTCCCCGAAGTTGAGATTCAACGCCCGCAATTTCTCGGTGAGACGCTGCGCCAGGTTCGCCTCGGCCTCGGGCAGAAAGCGGGCGGGGATTTCCTCGGTGCCGATTTCCAGCAGCAATTCGGTGGCGCTCATTGGCCCGCCTCCTTTTCCTCTGCGTCGTTGTTTGCATCTTGTTCCTCGGGCTCGTCGAGTTTCAGGCGCGCGCGCCTTTCCGGGTCTTTGACCAGCGGGTAACCAAGCCGCTTGCGGGCCGCCAACCAACCTTCGGCGCAGCGGCGAGCCAGGTCGCGTACCCGGCCGATATAATTGACACGTTCGGTGACGCTAATCGCGCCGCGAGCGTCGAGCAGGTTAAAGGTGTGGCTGCATTTGAGACAGTAGTCGTAGCCGGGCAGGGGGAGCTCGGCGTCGAGGCAGCGCACGGATTCGGCTTCGTAGCGATTGAACAGTTCGAGCAAGGTGTCGGTATCCGATACGTCGAAGTTGTAGGTGCTCTGCTCGACTTCGTTTTGGTGGTAGACGTCGCCGTAGCTCACGCCCGGTATCCACACGAGGTCGTATACGTTGTCCACGCCCTGCAGGTACATCGCGATACGCTCGATGCCGTAGGTGATTTCCACACTGACCGGCCGGCAATCGAAGCCGCCGGCTTGCTGGAAATAGGTGAACTGCGTGATCTCCATGCCGTCGAGCCAGACTTCCCATCCCAGGCCCCAAGCGCCGAGGGTCGGGCTTTCCCAGTTATCTTCCACGAAACGGATATCGTGTTTCAGCGGATCGACGCCAAAGGCCTTGAGGCTGTCCAGATAGATTTCCTGGATGTCCTTCGGGCTCGGTTTCATGATGACCTGGAACTGATAATAATGCTGCAGCCGGTTCGGATTCTGCCCATAACGTCCGTCGGTAGGGCGGCGGCTCGGCTCCACGTAGGCTACGTTCCACGGTTCGGGCCCCAAGCAACGCAGAAAGGTGCTCGGGTTCATGGTGCCGGCCCCGACTTCGATGTCGTAGGGCTGCACGATGAGGCAATTTTGCCTCGCCCAGAACTCTGTCAGCGCCAAAATCAATTCCTGAAAAGTCAAAAGAAGCCTCCTAAACGGATGCGACGAAAGTCGCTTGGAAGCTAACTTGCACTTGCAGGACTGTCAACGCCGCGCGCGGGTTTCTGAGGTCAAAACGCAGCCTTCGCAGAGTGAGGTCGCGAGAGACGTTTTTCAATGCGGACAAAGCGTAATATATTGATTTCACAAGACAAAGCCACCGATTCCAGATGCGCGGTTTTGTACCTTCCAATGACATGCCGGCCACCGTGGGTCGGTGGGGCGTTGACGCGAGCCGGCCCGCACAGGGACCGATGGCAGACGATTTCCGCTTGCCGAGCGCGAACCAGCCTTTTTCATTTTTCAACTCACGGACGTATCGCCTGGTGAAGTATCCTCGGGCCGAGAGGCAAATTGAATAATGTCGGAAAAGTTGCTTCGGGGCGTTACGTATTCGTGGTTGAACGCGGCGACACACCCCAAGTGTAATCGGTGTGGCGAGATACGGTATTCCACACAATACTCGGTGTGATGCTGCGAGAAATGCCGCCGACTTCGAAACGCAACGGCCGGAATATAGAAAGCGCGCGAGAGAGCCTTCTCAACACTCCCGCGCGCCGGTTGGTTCGGTCAGGCTTGCGGTGTTACGGCGCGATGCACTCGGGGACGGGCGTGTCGCCCGCGTCGGAGTAACAAAACGCGCAAACGCCGCAGAAATCACTGCAATCGATGTCGTTGGCGTCGAACTCGTCGGGCTCTTCGGCGTCATCGAAGTACAGGTTTAAATCGGGGCAATCCCATTCGGCGAAATCGTCGGGTAGCGTGTAAACCACCGAGTCGAGTTCACCGGCTTCGCATGCGTTGAAGCATTCAGTGGCATCGAAGACCGCGCCGGCCGTGTCATCGTCGCCGACCGTGTCGTCGTCATCATCGTCGTCGTCACCGCACGCGGTAAAAAAGAACACAGCGATTCCCAGCATCAACAAAGACATCACCGTGAACCAGATCACGTTCTTGCTTCTCATTCATGTTCTCCTTACAGACCCAGTTCGTGTCATTTTTCCGGCGTGAGCTTCCCCCGCGCCGGGTCAAAAGATAATCAGTAGCAACGCGAATGTCACTTCTTTTTCTTTCGACAAGATCTGCGGCTAAAGGTTTCCAAATGACGTGCGGGAAATAATCTCGTCCTGGAGCGGCCTTCCCAAATCCGTGAAATAAGCGGAATAACCGGATACCCGAATAACCAGATCGCGGTACTTGTCGGGGTGCTTCTGAGCGTCGCGGAGGGTTTCGTTGTCGATGACGTTCGGTTGCAGTTCCATCCCGCCTTCGGCGAAAAACGCCCGCACCAACGCCGTCATCTTGTCCAGACGCTCGTCGGTAGCGAAAAGCGCCGGCAGGAACTTCACATTCACCGCGCATCCGTTGGAAATCAGCCGGTGGTCGATCTTGGCGATCGAGCGAAGCATCGCCGTGGGACCCTGCCGCTCCGAGCCGTTGGCGGGCGAGAAGCTGTTGCTAATGGGTTCGCCCGCCCGGCGTCCGTCGGGCGTCGCGCCGAGAAACAACCCTTCCAATACGTGCATCCCGTAGGAGAAGAAGCCCGGCCGGAACGGACCGCCCCGCTGCGTCTGGCGCGCGGCCACCTCGCGGCAGAAAAACTCGGCGACTTCCTTGGCGATAGCGTCGGCTTCGGCGTCGTCGCAACCGTACTTCGGCCCGCGATAGGCCAACATGGCGTGCACCTTGTCGTAACCGTCGAAATTGTGGTCGAGCATCGTGAGCAGGTGGCTCATCGAGATCGTGCCCCGGTCGAAGACGAAATGCTTGATCGCGGCCAATGAGTTCGCCACGGTGCCCAAACCGCGCGCGCTGATCGAGCCGAAATTGTAGTGCGCTCCGCCGTCGGTCATGTCGCGCCGCGCTTCGACGCACCCCTTCAACGTGGATGACACCAGGGGATTGGGGTAATGCTCCCGGTAGACTTCGTCCTTCAGGTTTACCGCCTTGGCGACGGTGTCGATCATAAAGCACATCTGGCTTTTGAACGCGGCCATGAAATCGTCAAAAGAGCGAAAGCCGCGTGGATCGCCGGTGCGCGGCCCGACGGTCTTGCCCATCATCCGCAACTCGCCGTTGAACAGCGCCATTTCCAGCGCTCCCACGAGGCTGATGTCGTTGCCGGACGTGCATCCGAAGGTGTCGCCGTCTCCCGTGGGCTCGACGCAGCCGATCACGCCGTAGTCGCGGGCGTCGGCGGGCGCGACGCCGCATTGTTCCAGCGCCGGAACGGCGGCCTCGTCGTAAAACAACGCGGCGCCCGAAGTCGTTCGGTAGGTTTCCATAGCCCGGCGCCAGAATTCCGGCGGGCTCTTTTCCGAGAGCCGAATGGTGAAGCTGTTGCCCGTGGACTTGACGTTGACAAAGGCGTCGAGAATGACGCGCGACAGCTCGTTCACGGCGTCGTTCCCGTCGCGGTCCACACCGCCGATGGTCACCGAGGCGCTGTCGCTGCCCAGCTCGCTACTGGTACGTTTGCCCACGTAAGGCAGCAGTAACAAGCCGCAACTGAGTTTGAGGAGTAACTCTTCCATCAAGACCGTCGCCTCGGCCCGCGTGATGTTTCCCGCCTCCACGTCGGCGGCAAAATAGGGATACAGATACTGATCGACGCGGCCCACGGCGAAAATGCTGGTCATGCCGTAGGCGATCATCGCGGCCACTTGCGTCAGCCAAACCGCCTGCACCGCTTCGAAGAACGACTCGGGCGGCTGGTACGGAACGCGTCGGCACGCCGCGGCGATGCGCTGCAGAACTTCGCGCCGTTCCGGATCGTTGCATTCCACGGCGAGGTTGGCGGCCCGCACCGCGTAACGGCGGGCGAAATCACGCACGGCCCGGCAACTTAGAATCACCGCTTCAAGCCAGGCAACACCGTTGCGATCACCGGCGCGGCGGGCGTCGGCCAATTCGGCTTGGGCCCGCGCCTCGACGCCGATAAAGCCCTCGCGCAGGACGTTCTTATGGCCCAGGATCATGTGCCCCTGCACGTCGAACACGTTCATGACGAAACCAGGGTTGTTGAACGCGATTTCATCCAATCCACGGTGGACATAGGAGATGCTCAATTTGGGAACTTTCGTCACTTCCTTGAGCTTTCCCAAATCGAGCCCGCGAAAGCGCCGTAGCAGGCTGCGCGGTCCGAAGGACGGTCGCAGATGCAGGCCGTTTTTCTTCCACAACCGTTTTTTGTGATCGCGCACGGATTTGCCGCGCCAGTAGGGCAGAATATCGTCGATCAGCAATGCGCGATCGCTCGCGGAAATGTGGAAAGGTTGGCTCTCGCGATTCGTGAGAAAATCCATTTCCAGTTCGAGCACCGTATTGATGTCGCCGCGCTCCACCGGTAGTACCGCCGCGACCGGTCGACTCGCCCGCCACCCGGCGACTGCGTCATGAGGCCCGATTTCCACCGTCACATTCGCCAACGTGTGCGCCAAAGCGTGCGCGGCGCGCAGGGCCGGAGGCTGCCCCTCGGTGGCGCGGTAGGCTTCGGTGACGAAACGCGCGCGCTCTACGCAAATGACATACGGCGCGGATAGGATTTCGTCCTTGAGCGCTTGGTTGCGCGGGTGAATCGTCATCGCTGTTTCCTTTTAGGTTACGACAAATAAAGTTTCGAATATGGAAAAGCTCAAAACAAGCCCATTGCGTCGAACAACAAATCACCGCCGCCGATTCGCCTTTCATCGGCCGGGCGTTTAGAATCGGTCAAATCCGGTTTACGGAAAGCGATATGCAACCGTCTCGAAAGCAGCGCGTGCTTTTTCTGTTTGCCCTTGCACTGGCGACGTTTTTTCGCCTGTCCAATTTGGGCGGGCCGCCGCTGTGGGGCGATGAGACCCTGGCAGCCGGTGCGCAATACCTGTCTCTCGACTCGCTCTTCGACGAATTGCGCAATCGTGATTCCATAAAAGCGCCCATCGATCCGCCCGGATATCACCTGCTCAATCGCTGGTTTCACCCCTTGCTGGCCGACCCCGCGAAGGCGATGTTCACCGCTACGGGGCGGTTTTTCCTGCGCCTGCTATCGGCGTTGTCAGGTATCGCCTTGGTCGGTGCCGTGCTGCTGTTGGTGCGACAATTGGGCGAACGCGATCGCGCGTGGCTACCGGCGCTGCTCGTCGCCTTCAGCTTTTACGGCGTGTATTACAGTCAGGAGAACCGGCCGTATGCCGCCGTCGCCCTGACGGCCGTGGTTTCGGCGTGGTTGCTGCTGCGATTGGTTGAAAGCGCCGACCGCCGCCTGGTCCCGGCGTATGCGGTTTGCCTGGCGCTCACGGCGTACCTGCACTACGTCGCGGCGATGGTGCTCGCGGCGCACTTGTTGGTTCTGGCCGCGTCGTACCTTCTGCCGCGAAGCGAGGGGCACGAATGGAAAGGGCGAACCTGGGCCTGGGTCGGCCTCGCCTTGGGCGCGGCGTTGTATCTGCCTTGGTTGGGACAGACGCTGAACCTCGCCGTCCGGCCGGAGTTGTTTCAGCCCCACATTTCCGAAGCGGGCGGCGATGTCCCAGCCGCTTGGCGAATGCTGGGGGCGGCGTTGTTGCATGTCGGCTGCGGCAGCACAGCCTCCTTGGTATTTTACGCGCCCTTGGCAGTATTCGGCTTTGTCGGGGTCTGGCGGCGGGAGCGCTTGGGCGCGTTATTGATCGCAGCGCATTACGCGGTGCCGGTGATGTACCTGGCGGCGAGCGGCTTCGGCCAGTTTTTCCACCCGCGCTACCTGATATTCATTTTCCCGATGCATCAATTGTTGGCGGGGTGGGGAATCGTCGAGATCACCATCGCGTCGGCAAATCGTCGGGCGGTTTTGCGACGACGGCCGTGGCTGGTGCCGGCGGCTTTTCTGATCGTGCTTTTCGCGCTCAATGCTATGGCGCTGGGCGAATATTACCGCTATGGAATCAAGTGCGCGTCGGACGCCCCGGCCTTTGCGGAGTTTTGCGCGCGCTACATCGAAAGCTTCTGAGCCCCAGGGGTTCGTAACGACGCAACCGAACGTCGGTGTGGGTTGCCGCGTCCCGCGGACAATCAGCCGGCGAGAGATAGGGAACATGGGAATGCCCGATGGTGTGACAACCTCTACGCGGAAAGCCGGTCGACGGCCCGTCGTTTTTGTGGTCGTGGTCGTGATCGTCTCGATTCTCGGGGCGTTGATCATCGGCGAGGCGAATATCGGACACGCCGACAAGGATTGGAAGCTGATCGGGGGGCTGCTTTACTATCAGGTTATCGATCCGTCGGTGCATGAAGTGGTGGACGATCCACGCCTGCTGTTTCGCTTGCGACCCGGCAGCCAAACCCCGGACGGCCGCGTGCACGTCAATTCCCTGGGGTATCGAGGCCATGAGGTCGCCGTCGAGAAGCCGGCCGACACTTTTCGCATCATCGTGCTGGGCGGATCGAACGTATACGGTGTCAACGTGACCGACGAGCAGAGTTGGCCCGCCCAACTCGAGCGGGAGTTGAACGAGGGGCAGGGCGGTTTCGAAGTATGGAACGGCGGCGTCCCGGCCTACGTAGGCAGCCAGTCGGCCCGCCAAGCGGAAATCGCCCTCGAGACATTCGAGCCCGACCTATTGATCTTGGCGCTAACCAACACCGGTGCCCCGGCCTTTTTGCATGGGGCGCCCTTTGCGCCGTTTTTTGAGAAGTACCCGGAGTTTTGGGATCTCCTGTTCTTCGAGCCGGCGTCTTTCTTGGGCTTTGCGGACCTGCCGAAGCTGCGCCGCACTCTCTTGCGGAAATCCCGCTTTTACCGCTTCTACTACGCCGGCATGATGAGTCGCCGGGGTCTGGATTGGACGAAGAACAAGGAATTCGAAAACACTAACGTCGCCGCGATTCACCGCCTCGCCCGAGCGGCCCGGCAGGCCGACGTGGGCGTGTGTTTTTTCCTGTTTCCCGGACGGCCGGCCTCGGTCAAAGCCCGGTACACGGCGGGTTTGGGCGTGCCGGTGTTTCATTTGAGCGCGGAGGGTATGACCGAGGAATTCGCCGCAATCCACCCGCCGCCCCGCGTGATGCGGTGGTACGGGCACGAAATCGCGAAATTCCTGCGGGCCGAAGCTTTGGTAGGTCCCTAAGCGAGATTAATCGAACCAGGACAAACGACGGCGATCGGTAAATTCCTGCGGTTCGGACAGGGTGTCGGGATAGTCGAGACTGTAGTGCAGACCCCGGCTTTCACGTCGTTTGCGCGCCGCCCGAATGATCAACTGCGCCACCAGCGCCAGGTTGCGCAATTCGAGCAAATCGGGCGTCACCGTGAAGTCCCAGTAGTACTCGTCGATTTCGTTAATGATCATCTTAATCCGCCGCTTGGCACGCTTGAGGCGGCTGTCACTGCGCACGATGCCGACATAGTTGGTCATGGTCCGGCGCACTTCCTCCCAGTTATGCGTCACCATGATCGCTTCATTGGGATCGGTCGTGCCGCTGGCGTCCCAATCGGGCACCGGAATGCGCTCTTCCGTTTGCTTGCCGCGCCGCACGATCTCCTCCGCGGCGTTATGACCGAATACCAACGCCTCGAGCAGGCTGTTGGAAGCCAACCGGTTGGCGCCGTGCAAGCCGGTATAGGAGGCTTCACCGATTACGAAAAGATTCGGCAATGTGGACTCGCCCAAGCGGTTGGTGACGACGCCGCCGCACATGTAGTGCGCAGCGGGCGCGACGGGAATCGGTTCTTTCGTGATGTCGATACTTAACGTGAGGCACTTGCTGTAAATGTGGGGGAATTTCTCGGCGGCTTGGTCGCCCAGATGGCTGATGTCCAGGTACACGCAGTTGGTGCCCGTACGTTTGATTTCCGCGTCGATGGCGCGGGCGACGATATCACGCGGGGCCAGGCAGCCGCGGGGATCAACCTTGTCCATAAAGCGCCCGCCCCGGGCGTTGATGAGCATGCCGCCCTCACCGCGTACGGCCTCACTGATCAGGAAGTTGCTGGCGTAGGGGTGATAGAGGCACGTCGGGTGAAATTGATAGAATTCCATGGCACCGATCGCCGCGCCGGCGCGCCAGGCGATGGCCAGGCCGTCCCCGGTGGCGACATCGGGATTGCTGGTGATCAAATACACTTTTCCCGCCCCGCCGGTCGCCATGACGGTATAGGTGGCCAGAATCGTTAGCACTTCGCCGGATTGCTTATCGAGTACGTACGCGCCGAGACACTGATCGGCGACCCGGTTGTGGTAGAATTTCGAGGTCGTGATCAAGTCAATGGCGAAGTGATTCTCGAAAACGTGAATACGATCGTGGTCCTGTACGCGCTGGACCAACACCCGCTCGATTTCCGCGCCGGTTAAATCGCCGACATGCAATATCCGCCGCTTGGAGTGACCGCCCTCGCGGTGCAGGTCGAACTTGGCGGGATCTTCATTGCGCCGGTCGAAGGTCACCCCAAGGTCGATCAATTCGCGAATACGCGCCGGGCCCTCGGATACGACCATCCGCACGACATCCTCATTGCACAAGCCGGCCCCGGCATCGAGTGTGTCGGCCACGTGCAATTCGAGACTATCTTCCAGTGAGGTGACGGCGGCTACGCCTCCCTGGGCATATTTGGTGTTCGATTCATCGATGGAGGACTTAGTGACCAAAGTTACGTCCATGGAATCAGCAAGCTGAAGCGCGGTAATCAATCCGGCCACACCGCTTCCCAGGACCAGAACGTCCGACACATGAGGCATAGCGAGTTCCTTCTTGAGGTCGAAGGCGAGTTTCTGCGCTTTTTCGCCGATTTGTCAAGGCTTTGGGCTTCCAAGTCGACGCCGGGGAGGGCGGGTATCGCTTGACATGGCGAATGCGACCCGCCTATCTTTGGAGGCTCGAACAAAGGGGGAAGGCCGAAGAATCATGCGGATTGCATTGGTCGCGGGGTTAGCCCTGCTACTCGTCACAACGTGGGTTTCCAGCGCGGGAAGCGGGGTGATCGTCATTAACGACCCGCAAACCGTGTGGAGTTATACGAATTTGCCGCCCGACGGACGCGAGCGAATGCTGTTGGAAGAAACACGGCGGGAAGCGGAGCAACGCGCGGCGCTACGGCGTCCCTTCCGCCAAAAGGAACTGATGGCGATTGTCTCCGGCGCGGCGTTGCGACACGGTGTGGAACCCGAACTGTTGTGCGCGATCGCTTGGACCGAGTCGCGATTTCGGCCCTACGTGGTCTCCCCGATGGGCGCGCAGGGGCTCCTGCAATTCATGCCCGCCACAGGGCGCAAGTTCGGTGTTCGCAATTCGATGAATCCTGTCGAATCGGCGGCGGGCGGCGCTCGTTATATGCGCTATTTGTTGGCCGAATATGACGGCAACGTGTCCTTGGCGTTGGCGGCCTACAATGCGGGTCCCGGTGCCGTGCCCAAAGCGGGTGAGATCCCGACAATTGCGGAAACGGCTCACTTCGTGCAATCGGTTTTGGCGATGCGCGACTACTATCGGAACCAATAACATGAAGCAAGAAGACTTCCTGACCACCCCGAACATGGTTTCCCTGGGGCGACTCGGAATGGCGCCGTTTCTGTTCCTATTTCTCTATCTGGAGAAATACCTGAACACCGACGGCGGTACGATTTTCTACGGCGTGGCGGCGGGAGCGGTGTTCTTGATTGCCGCGCTCAGCGACATCCTCGACGGCTACTTGGCGCGCAAAACAGGTCAGGTTACCGATATCGGTAAGTTCCTCGATCCGCTGGCCGACAAGGTGATGGTAACCACTGCCTTGATATTATTGATCAATCTGGACCGCTTGCCAGCCTGGATCGGGCTGATCATCATCCTAAGAGAGATGGTAATTACCGGCCTGCGGGGCGTGGCCAGTACGCGTGGCACCGTGATCGCCGCGAGCAATCTGGGAAAGAGCAAAACCGTTTGGCAGGATATCGCCATCGTATGCTTGCTTTTGCACGGTTCGCTCGATTTCGGCTTAGGCTTAGTGCCGACTTGGCTCGACTGGTTGACCTACCACAACGTGGGAACAATCTCGATGTACGTGGCGGTTTTCTACACGATGTATTCCGGCTACGACTACATCAAGAAATTTGTGGACTCGGAGACAGCGGCCCACAAAAAAGCCGCCGAAAACGCCGATGGAAATAAACATCAAGCGCCTTCTTAAGGCGTGTACCATAACTCTGTTGATAGGCGAAAAAAAGAGAAGTTCCTTGACTTTTCTTTCGCAACCAAGTATCCAAAAGACAATCAGGTGAATTATCCAGGACTTTCTTGGCTAAGGCTTCGGAGGGAAGTATGAGCCGCAAGAGCTTAGCAGCCGTCATTCTACTCGTGTTTTTGGCATCCGCTTCGTTCGCTACGGCCGCCGAAAAAGTCGACAACGTTTTTATCATCGGTGTCGATGGCGGTTACCACGGCTACACGGGGTGGATGGCCGACAACTTTGATCCGGGATTCGGCGGAACGCTGTTTTTCGGGTACGGCATCACCAACAATTTTTCCATTCAGCTTGATTTCACGCCGCTGATTACCACCAATCCATCCGGCGATGACGTGGAGACCATTTTGGAATCCGCCACTTGGGGTGGTATTGGGCAGGAAACGGGCGGCATGGGCGGTATCGGCGTGTCCGGTAAACTGTACCCGCGCGATCGTTTCCGGGATGCCGACTTCGTGCTCGTCCAACCCTACTACCGCATGGGTATGGGTTGGATGCCGCTGATGTGGGTCATCCAAGACTACCCCGACGTTCAACGGGCGTTCGACGGTGAAGATTACGACGGTTACAATACCGTTTATATGAACCTCGGCGGCGGCGTGGATTTCATGCTCGCTCCGTGGTTCAGTATCGGCGTGGACCTTCGTATCTGGAAAAACTTCGTTATCGGCGACACCATCGCGGGATTCGCGGCCGACGACGTGATGCTCTTCAAGGAAGATCTTGAAAGCTCACTGACGTACTCCGGCGGCTTGAATCTCACATTCCAATGGTAGGGAGAAAATCGATGAAACGGATCGGTTTGCTTATCGCGGTTTCGCTCCTTCTCAGCTTAGCCTTCGCCGGCATGGCTCAGGCCGACGATTATATCGGTGGCCATATCATTTCCAGCTACAGCAAGATCGTGGGCCCTTATCCGAGCCCCTTCTTCGACGCGACTAAGAAACTCGGTCGCGGGCTGGTGAACATCGGTACCGGGCCCATTGAGTTGCTCAAGCAGCCGGTCATCGAAGCGGAAAAAGGCGAAAGCGTCGGCGAATTCCTCACGGGTTTGACCTACGGTGTTTTTGCCGGTGTGGCGTGGACTTTCTACCGCGAACTGGACGGGATCTACGAAGTGACGACGTTCTATCTGCCGAGTCTGGACCCGGCGATCAATCCCGAATATATATTCTGACCGACGACAAACTAAAGTTCACCATCACGAACCTGTCCCTCGAGGGGCGGGTTCGTTTGTTTTGGAGGCTATTCCGGTGAATCGCGTTATCGCGCTGCTGTTGAGTCTAGCCCTGGCAGGTTTGGCGTGCGGTTGCGTCAAGCAACTGCCCGAATCCGTGTACCTGAAAAGCAACGACGCCAAGGGGCTGTTCTTCGGCCGTGTCGCCCCGGTGCGCGACGTGGAAGAAGGGTGGGCGAAATTCCGTCAGCCAAGTGGCGGCACTTTCAAGACCGGTCTTGATGCCGACGGCTATTTCCTCGCCAAGGCGTCGTCCGGCCTGCTGGAATTGAGTGAATTCCAGTACCGGGACCAAACCGGCGTAAACATCGTCACGCTGGCGCGGCCTTATTCCTTTGAAGTGGTTCCCGGCTGTGTGTCCTACGTGGGCGTGGTCGTCGTTTCGCCGCTTAGTCGCAATGTGTATCTCACCGACGATTTCTTCCGCGATCGCCAGTGGTTTACCGAACACTACGGCAACGACCTGACGCCGCAAAGCAGCTTCGCCAATCAAACCTTCTATGACTTGATGGAGCAATACGCCGCGCAAAAGACGCCGGCGCCCTCCGCCACCGACGGTCGGGTGAATATGCCCACGACGACATTCCTCATGGGCGACGTGTGGCCCGGAGACGGCGTGGAAGGGCCGGGCGGGGTGGACTTGTCGCAAATCCCGCCCCATGTCGTGACCGTGTCGGCATTCGCCATCGATGCGTTGCCGATTTCAGCCGAGAGCTACGGATTGGAGGGGTCCAAGCCCGTCGTTCGCGTGACGTGGCCCGAGGCGCAGGCCTATTGCGCCGGGCACGGCGGCCGCCTGCCCACCGAAGCCGAGTTGGAATTGGCGACCCGCGGCCCGGCCTGGGGAGCTCGGTACTACGGCGGCGCCCCGGCGGTGACCGCCGGAACCGCGGCGCCGGATGGGGAAATCCCGTCGTTGTTCGACTCCGAAGCGTGGCCGGAAAGCGACTTTGGTGTTCGCTGCAACGGCAAACGATTGGCAGAGTGGACGGCTGACTGGTACAGCGGCGCCACCTTCCGCTCCGGCGGCATGGACCCCGGTGGTCCGGCCTCCGGTACGAAACGAGTCGTACGCGCCGGCTCCTATCGCTTCGCCCTGCGGCCCGATGAAAGTCATGGACACCTCGGTTTTCGCTGCGCCTACGGTGGTGCGCCTTCAGCGCCGACGCCACGCGTGGACAAGCCGGCCTCATCACCTGCGGCGCCCGCGCCGCCCGCCGGGCCGGTCTGGAAAACCGCGGTTGACGTGAACCTTTATGCCGGGCCATCCTTACAGGCTGCGGTGGTCGCGCGTGTCGCGGCCGGGACCGTGGTGATTGTCGCAGGCCGTAGCGACGACTTTTTGTGGATCCGCCTGCCGAACGGGGATGAGGGTTTCGTGCCGGCGGAGAAGCTGCAAAGTGAGACGAAGGAAAAAGAATGAATCGGCGACATATCTTCTGTGTGTTGTTCGCGGCGTGGATTGTCATGATGGCGGCCACCGGTTGCTTCATTAAGCGCGCCCCCGGTACGGGCTCAGGAATTCAACCCCCACCGGTCGCGGATACGGCTCCGCCCCCCGAACCGCCGCGCATGATCGTGCACAAAGTCTCGGGCTCGGGTAACGCCACGCTGTTTGCCGCGCGCGTGGAATGGACCGGCGTCGACGTCGCTCCCTGGACAATCAAACGTTGGACCATCATGCGGGACAAGACCGCGCAGACTCAGTCGATGCTCGTGGTCGAAACGCAAACCTTTGAGATCAAGCCCGGCGAAGTGCGCACGCTGCAAGTGCGCGCCGTGCCGCTGGACCCCGACAAGCCGCCCGCCCGACATTTGATTGTCGATTACGAGGGCATGCCGGAATACGAATTGACCACCGAGATCGCCAGTCCGACCGTCAAGACCCTTGCCGCCGCAATCGAACGTGTGGACCTGGCGGTGGAGGAGATGTTGCAGCTCGTGGAATTCGTCGGGCAATCGATTGAATACAAGCCCGAATACCGCGACAAGGTCGAACCCTATCTGGCTATCGTCGTGTGGGAATTCAGCGGCGAAAAACCGCGACCGTACATCGAGAAACCCGTGATTGAGGCGTCGGTGATCGTGGGCTTGGCCAGCGGCATGAACGGCGAGGGTTACGCGGCATATTTACAGAAAAAGCTGCCGGGGCTCTCCCTCAAAGACGCAAAGAACGAGGCTAAACGCATTCGACCGCGGGTTAACGCGCTTCTGGAAATGGCCGGATTGGATGCCCGCCTGGAGCGCTAATCACGCGGCGGGTAGTCGAATAGACCGCGCAGATCGTTGCCCTCGCATGTCAGTACTTTCACTTTCCACACGCCTCGTTTCTTGGCGACGCAGGGCGAGATGCATTCGATGTCCTGCGAATGATACAGCGACGCGGCCAGATTCAAGCGCACGTATTCCGTTTCGCTGGAACCGTCTTGAAACGCGGCAATCACTTTCAGGCAAAGCGGTACGGCGCGCCGCGTGTAGAACCATCCCGGTCGGACGCCGGGCAAATACAGACGCAAATCCCCATTCCCTTTGAGCGCCGCGTGGGCGTTCTCGAGTTCGCGGCCGTCACGCCATACCACCGGTGGCGGCGGACGACGATACACGCGGTCGCGGCCGTCGTCGTAGATTTTGCGCCAGGGCGGCGGTGGCTCCGGCGGCGTTCGGCGCTTGTTGTTTGCAGCAGGTGGATGAATGAGGATCGTGCTCACTCCCGAAACGCTCAACACCTCGTACAGTTCCCGGAAGAAGCCGCCCTCGTACAGCGCGGCAAGACGGTGGCGATGACGCGCCACGCGTCCGGAATAGCCTGCTAGTAGTCGCTGCTTGTGCCACACCGTGGCGAAGGTTGCCGGGATATCCGTCTCGACATCGGCCAACCGACCCAGCGGTAATTCCACCAGAGTTCCGCCCGGCGGCAGCGCGGCGAGGTAATCGTAGACCGGCGCGGGCTCTTCGCTCGGTACCGGCGAAAACCACTCGCCCACAAAAAACACGGGCAGCGTGTCGAGAAACAACAGCACCGCCGCGCCTATCACCCACCAATGGCCGTGGCGTCGCGTGCGCAGGCGATCCAATCCGAAACCGGCCAACATGCCCAGCGCGACGAAGCCGAACACGAAAACGCGCGGCAGGCTGCGCATGTGCGCGAAGCCGGGGAGTTGCGACATCACCAGGCCCACCGGATTGCCCAGTATCGCCCGGCCGCGCAGGGTGGCGAATTTTGCCGTTTCGATTTTGAAAAACGGCCCGGCTACGACCAACAGCGCCAACACAAACAACATGGCGAACCAGAAGCGCGGGTCGTAACGCACGGCCCAAATTCGGCGCGCGCTGTCGGTCAACAGCAGGCGAAACAAGATGGGCCAAACAACGAAACTAACAATCAGCGCCTGAACTTCGTCGACCCGCAACGCCCCGCCGAGAAACAAGTAGCCAAAATAGACCGCGGCGGCCAAGGCGATGCCGACAAGCAAAAGGTAAAACCACAACCGCCGTGCGACGGTTAACGCGAAGGAGGGGCGCGGCAACTCGCGCGGTGCGGCAAGCCCGAAAAGCGCCCAAACAGCGAGCGCGACGGCGACGAAGCCGAGGTAAATGTCGTGATCGAACAAGATCGGTCGCTGCGACCACTGCCCCGCCAGCAGATGCAGCTTGCTCCAGAAAAAGTCGGTCAGCAGCACGCCGGAATTCCAAAAGAGTTTCTCTTCGCCATAGCCGAAACGGTCCAAATGGTCGGCGTACAAATAGGCCTGAGGTAAATAGAGCGCGGCCCAAATCACCGCCGCGGCGGCCACCGGCCCCCAAAACACGGCCCGCCGCCAGAGCTTTTCGGGGCTGGCGACCCACACGACGAAGGGCGCGAAAAGCAGCGCTCCGGTGGGGAACAGGTATCCCGAGGTGAACGCCGGCAGCAGCAACACGAGCAGCGCCAGGAACAATTGCATCGGGCGCTTTTCTTTTTCGTAACCGCGCAAGAACCACAGCGCGAAAAGAAACGCCGCCACGGCGTGGATCGCTACAAAGTAGATGTGCCGCAATCGGATGGCATTGGCCGAAATCACCAGCACCGCCGCCAGCGACGCCAGCCGAGACAGGCCGAAGCGCCGCGCCAGCAGATACGCCGCCAACACCGAAAGCGCCCACACCATGATGGTGATCAAATCGTGGGGTAGGACCGGATTATCGCTGAGCGCGGTCACCGGGGCGGTGAGCAACCCGGGTAACTGGAAGGTCTCGGTAAAGTAGATCGCCTTGGTGTACGGCGCGTGCCAGGGCACGTCGAGTACGTCGGCGAAGCGCCCGTCGCGGTACGCCTCAGCGACGTGCCGGATAATCGCGCGATGCAGGTTGCCGTCGCCGCCGTCGCTATGCCACTTGCCGGTGGCGCGGAAATGGTAGGGATAAAACCCCACGGCCACCACGACCAGCAGCAGCGCGGCGGTCCAGCGCGGTAAGTCCCATGAAGATTCGGCGGTTGGCGCAGACATGTGAACCACTATCCTACGCAGCCGCGCGCCCCGCGGCAACAAAGACCTTCGATTTGCCTCGCGCTAGGCGCTCAATGGCCTCAGCCACCGCCGCCGATGGCTTGCTCGACCAGGATGACGATAATGCCCGCAATAGCGCCGCCGGCGATCACTCCGGCACATATCGTCTCGGAATTCTCAACGATGTATTTGTGCCACTTGCTTTCCTTGTTGATGCTTTTGCCGGCGATCCAGAAAATCAGCCCGCCCAGGAACATCGAGAGGCTCGTAAAGAAGGGCAGAATGAACGCCAGGCCGATGCCGACCGGCGAAATCCAGAACTTGCCCTTCGACGCGCTGCGCGCGACTTCGCCGCCGACACCCAGGATCAACCCGATGAGGATGGCCCAGCGCGCGGTGACGTCCAGGAAGGACAGGCCCTTGGTCAAGATCTTGGCCACGCCCACCCAAATTTGCGCGGCGATCATCGGCAGTTGCTCGGTGCCCAGGTTCCCCAAATCGCCCTTGAACAGGGCGTAGAAAACCGGCGGTGCGACCAGCGATCCGGCGATGATACCCAGCACGTGACCCATGGCCTGGTGCCGCGGCTTGGCGCCCAGCATGTAGCCGGGTTTGATATCCATCAGAAGATTGGAGGCGTTACCCGCCACCTCGCCGTTGATGCCGGCGGTCATGATGTTGGTCGAGATGTTGCCCGGTTCCAGCACGGCGTAAGTGAGCTGCGTGAGCTTACCCAGCGCGCCGGTGGGGGTAATCGACGTGAGGCCCGTGGAAGTCACCGCGATCAGCGTGAAGACGAAAATCAGCGGAATAGCGATAGCGCCCATCACCCAGTGCACGCCGAAGTAGTAGTGGGTCAATACAACCGTCGTGAAACCCATCAGCGGAATGCCGATGACGAATACTTTCATCGGCAGCTCGATGTCTTTGAGCACGTCGACCGATTTCCCGCGCTTGAGCAGCCCGGCGAAGGACGCAAGGATCATCTTTGGCTTGGAGAAGAACGAGAACAGCGAAGCGCTGGTCATCATCGCCACGCCGCCCCACAACGACCACATGGAGATTTGCCGGAAACCGATCACTCCGGCGTCGTTGGGCAGGATGATGCCGTGCTTGATGAGAACCGGCGCGAGGATGAAGTAGTTGACGACGGCGCCGATCAGCAAGCTGACGCCGACGCGGATACCCATCAGGCCGCCGGCGGCGACCATGACCACGTCGGTTTCCATGCGGATGGTCAGGTCCGACAACTTCGTGCCCATGAGGGTGGGTACGAGGCCGAGATTGTAAATGAAGTCGTCGACAAATCCCGGAATGGCCAGGATTTTCAGCTTGATCAAGCCTAGAATTGCTTCCGACCGCCAGATGGCGTAAACGAAACTCGCGCTGCTGGTAATGGCGAGAATTTTCGTTTTCAGATCCCCTTCGGCCTTGTCGTCGGAGTGTAGGCCGTCCATGACGTACCCGCAGGCTTTGCCCTCGGGGAAAGGAAGTTGCTCGTCGTTGATGAAACGTTTCTTAAGCGGGAACGCAAATAGCACGCCCAACAGCGAGACGGCAACCATCCACGTCATGGTTTGATAGAGCGGCACGATGCGTCCGGTCACCATCATATAGGCCGTAAGACTGGAAATCAGCGGACCGGTCATGTAGCCCGCGGCCGTGGCGATGGACTGCATGGCGTTGTTTTCCAGCAGCGTGATATCCGTCTTGGCCAGGTGCAGCTTGGTGAACACTTTGAACATCGCAAAGGCCAAGATGACCGACGTGATGCCCACGCCGAGCGTCCAACCCGTCTTGATGCCGACGTAGAGATTGGTAAGAGAAAGAATGCCGCCCAGGAACATGCCCGTCAGGGCCGAACGCAGGGTCAACTGCGGCATGTCGCCTTTCCAACAGTTGGCCAGCCACCAGCGGTCCTTTTCCTCTAACGTCATCGTACGGAGTTGTTCTTCGTCCAATTGCTTGATCATGCCGTCGCCTTTCCTCACACGGGGGGAGCGGTTCCGTATCCGGTGGATCCGTCCCGGTTGGCTTGGAGCAGATAGTTGCGCCCATAAAAACGGCTCGCCGACCATTTTGCAAGGCCGGCGAGCCTCTTTCTTTTGTCACGATGTGAGCGGTTATTCGTCCTCGCTCTTAAACGCCTCGCTGGGGTCCTTCGAGTGGTCGATCTTCCACACTTGAGTGGCAATTGCAGGTTGACCGACACGTCCCGGAAAACGCCGCCGTCCTGCAAAACGAGTTCGGCGATCTTATGGGCGAATAACGGCACTTGCAGTGCCGGCGAGTTCGGATTGAGCACCGTGGCGAGTTGGTCAACCGTCGTGCCGAATGATTGGGCGACGTGTTCGATGTTCAGGCCCAGATGCTCCAGGTGCAACAGGAGATTTTTGGCCGGCGCACCGTCGAGAATCTTCGCGGTGTCATAGCCCAGAGTCGAAACCTGGTTGGTTCGTTCCGCCACCGTCGACTGCGCCGCGACCGCCGGAATGTCCACGCCCATCGCGGTCGCCTTGGCGCCGATTTCGGCGACGCCGATCTGGTTGGCCAACTCGTTAACCTGAATGCCGGCCGATTTTTTGACGGCAGCCTCGCTCATGTGTACCGCGCTTGCTGGTGTTTGGCTGTTACGAAATGTATCAAAAGGATCGCCATTCTGCGATGATCCTTCGTGTCTTCGGATGGCTGGGGACCACCGAACGCCCGCAAAAAGCATCCCCACAACGACGTTCGACAGCGGCTCATATTCCGCGAAAGCGCGAGTGTCGTCAAGTCAGAAAAAGACCGCAAGCGGTCAAAAACAAAGGAAAGTCGGCACGGAGGGGGAGAGGCGGATGAGGTCGGCTGGTCAACGGCGCCGGCTGTGCTATATTCGGGCAACTTTGGCCGCCCAACCGGAGCAACTATGAACCGTCTACGTTACGTTATTCTGTTGGCATCGATCCTCTTGTTCGCAGGCTCGAGCGCTTGTTTTATGGGATCCATCGGGCCGGAACCAGGCTCGCCCGAGGCCGTCGCCGCGCAGCCCAAGGGCTTGCCGGGACACGCGGAAGACATTTGGACCGACGCCGCCGGCCGGTCGACGAGACCCACTCCGCTGACCAGCGAGACCTATATCGTGCTCGCGAAATCGGTCAACCCGGCGGTCGTCAATATCTTTACGAAAACGCGAGTCAAAACCCGCTTCGGCGCGCCGCTGGGCCCGTTCACCATGCGCACGCCCAATCTGGACTTCTCGGCCACGGCGCTGGGCACCGGTTTCCTAATCAGCGCCGACGGCTTCCTGATCACCAACGCCCACGTGGTGAACATGGCCGACGAAATTAAGGTTTTTCTGTGGCAGACCAGCGAAGTCAAATCCGCCAGCGTGATCGGGTTGAACCGTGCCGCCGACCTGGCGCTACTCAAAATCCAACACGACCAACCCCTGCCGTATCTACCCCTGGCCGATAGCGATCGGGTGCGCGTGGGCGAGATCGTCGTGGCCGTGGGCAACCCCTTCGGCCTCCAGCATTCGCTGACCGACGGCCTCATCAGCGCCAAGCACCGCCGGCTGCACAAAGGAACGCAAGCACGTTACGAGGATTTCCTGCAGACCAGCGCACAAATCAATCCCGGCAATTCCGGTGGCCCTCTGCTGAACCTGAACGGCGAAGTCGTGGGCGTCAACACGGCCATTGTGGCCGGCGGGCAGGGCATCGGCTTTGCCGTGCCGTCGAACCTCATCAAAGGCGTCGTACCGCATCTGATGCGCCACGGGCGGGTAATACCGGCTTATATCGGCGTGGGCATCGACGAAATCACGCCCGATCTGGCGCGCCGCCTGCAACTGGACGAAGCGACCGGCGCGCTGGTTGATATTGTCGAACCCGGCAGCCCCGCGGCAAAAGGCGGCCTGGCCAAGGGCGACGTAGTGGTGGCCGTCAACGGCAAACCCGTGCGCGATGCCACGGCTCTCGGCCGCATGATCGCGCTGCTCCGCGTCGGCGAACCGGCTACGTTGACGGTAGTTCGCAACGACCGGCGTACGCAAATCAGAGTGATTCCGAAAGTGGCCGCGAGCCAGTAGGCGGGAGTCGCGCTAGGATTCGGCGTCGATCCATTCGATGTCGCTGAAGTCCGCGAAGCGGCGGCGCATGGTCTCGATGGCCTGCGGATTGTTGTCGATAAGCAGAAAGTGGCGGTGAAGTTCCTGCGCCACAGCGCCGGTCGTCCCCGAGCCGGCGAAGAAATCCATCACCAGATCGCCCGGATTCGAACTGGCCGCCACGATGCGGCGAAGCACGCCCTGTGGTTTTTGGGTCGGGTAGCCGGTTTTTTCGCGGCTGTTGGTGCCGACAATCGTGTGCCACCAGGTATCGGTGGGCAGCTTGCCTTTTTTCGCTTTCTCCTCGCCGACCAGACCGGGCGCCATGTAGGGAATGCGGTCGATGTCCTCGGTGTTGAACGTGTAGTTCCGCGCATCCTTGACGTAGACCAGGATGTTGTCGTGCTTGGGAGGCCAGCGTCTTTTGGGTCGCCCGCCGTAGTCGTAGGCCCAGATGATCTCGTTGAGGAAGCAGCGACGGCCGAAGATCTCGTCGAGTTGCACCTTGCAGTAGTGCACTTCGCGGTAGTCGATATGGAAATACAGCGTGCCGTTGTCGGCCAGCACGCGGTAGGCTTCTTCCAAGCGGGGCGCGATGAAAGTCCCGAAATTTTGGAACTCGTCGCCGAAGTTCGTTTCACCCAGCTTACGCGTGGCGTAACGCCGGCCGCCGAACCCTGTGCGGTCTCCGTTTTCGTCGCGCACGGTGGCGAGCACTTCACGACTTCGTTGCTTGCCGGTGTTGAAAGGCGGATCGATATAGATCAGGTTCACCGACCCGCTCGGCATCTTTTTCAGCAGCGGCAGATTGTCGCCAAAGTAAATTCGGTCTTTCATGAGCTTTTCGATATGCGGGAACCGGGCGCCTTTGTCAATCGCCGCGCTTCATTTGTAGATCACCAGCACGTGGCCGACGCGCAGCGACGACGTGCGCTTGATGTTGTTCCAGCGTTCCAAGTCGGCCACCGAGCACCCGAAGCGGCGGGCGACTTTCGTCAGGCTATCGCCGGGCCGTACCTTATAGCGAACACTCTTTTTCTTGGCGGTCGGCTTCCACGACTTCGGCGGAATCTTCAACTTCATACCCGGATGCAGCGTCGAGGACGTTTTCATGCCGTTGTACGCAGCCAACGAGCGGTAGTTCACGCCCTGGCGGCTCGCGATGCTGGAAAAGGTGTCACCCTTTTTCACCACGTGGATACGCGGCGCCGCCGCCGGGCTCCCGCCGCCGGGGATTTTCAACACTTTCCCCGCGTACAGGGTCGCGTTGCTTTTCATGCCGTTGTGTTTCGCCAGCAAGCCGGTGCCGAGCCCGAATTTGCCCGCGATGCCGCTAAGTGTGTCGCCGCTTCGCACTTTGTAAGTCGACGGCTGCGCGCTGCCGCTGCCGGGGATTTGCAGTACGGTGCCGGGGTAGATTGTCGAGCGCGTGCTCAAGTCGTTGAGGGTCGCGAGTTGCTTCGTGGTCACTTTGTGTCGCCTGGCGATTTCACCGAGGGTGTCGCCGCGCCGCACGGTATACCGGCGGGGCGGGCTTTGCGGTGCGTTGGGAGGTACGCGCACCGTCAACGTCTGACCGATGGTGATGCGGTCCCGCGGCCCGATTTTTCCCTTGTTCCAGGCGCGCAGGTCTTTGACGGACACGCCGTAGCGTTGCGAAATCGACCAAAGCGTGTCGCGGCGGCGCACCTTGTAGGCAAGCGAGCGCGCTTTGGGTTTGTAGGTCTTGACCGTGCCCTGTTTCGCGGGTGGCGCGGCCCGCTTGGCGGCCGCCGTGGCCGCTCGTTCCCGTTCGGCGACCTTGGCCAGCACTTTTTCGTCGTCGGTCTGCACCGGCACCATGATGACTTCGCCGGCTTTCGGCAGGCTTTCATTGAGCCAGGTGTTGACGTTCATCAAGCGTTCGACCGACACGCCGTACATCTTGCTTAGCGTACCGAGTGACTCGTTCGCGCGCAGCCGGTGGGCGACCCACACGACAGATTCCTTCTGCATCAACGAGTCGAGGTTGGCCAGCAATTGCTCTCGCGAACCTTTCGGCAGACGCACATCCCACGGACGGTCCGGCGGCGTGGCTTTGCGAATCAACGCGCGATTGAGTGCAAAAATCTGCTTGGGATGCTCGCCGATCGCGCCGGCGATCGAACCCAACTCGATGGCGCCGCGAATGCGGATTGTGTCGACCTGCTGCGGGGCGTCGGGCGGTACGTGAAAGCCATACTTCTTGGGGTTGTAGTAGACGATCATCGCCGCGATCCATTTGGGCACGTAGGCCATGGTCTCGCTGTGCAGGCGCAGTTTCCAATAGTCCTGCGACCGCGCCCGCCGAATCGCTTTGTTTACGTTGCCCGCGCCGGTGTTGTAGCTGGCCACGGACAGCTCGATGTCGCCGTTGAAGGTTTTCATGGAGTCGCGTAGGTAACGGGCGGCGGCGTCGGTGGCGGTGGTCCAGTCGTAGCGTTGGTCGATCCAGCCGTCGAGGGTCATGCCGTAATAGCGCGCCGTGGCGGGCATGAACTGCCACATGCCTGCCGCGCCCGCGTGACTGATGGCGCGTTCGGAAAAACCCGACTCGATCAGCGCGACGCCCATCAGTTCGGCGGGCAGTTCGTAGCGGGCCAGCACTTCGCTGATATGCGCGCGATATGCGGCGCTGCGGTTCAGCGAGCGTTGGAACCACTGCCGACCGCTTTTGGTGCGCGTGAAATAAGCCAGTTGCTGAGCGACCCGGCGCCGGGCGCTTTTGGGCAACGAACGAAGATAGCGCTGCATGTTGGGAATCGAGCGCGCCGCCTCCACTTGCGCCATTTCCTCGGCGGTTGGCTCCGGCGGCAAGACGAGTTGGAAGACATCGGTGCCTGCGCGGCTGTCGGGGTCGATCATTTCGTCGAGCAAGGCCAGCAGCAAATCGTATTCCGCCGCCAGTTGCTCGCGCTGCTCCTCGGAGCCCTCAAAAGTGAGGATAAGAACCTTCGCCCGGTCGATTTTATCCTGGGCTTCTTCTTCTTGATCTTCCTTACTGAATTGCACCGCCTCGTTGGCGAGTTGATGGATGGCGGCGCGTAGCGCGTCGAAGTCCTGCGGCGCGGCGTCCGGGCGTCCTTCGTTGAACAAGTCGGCGAGGGGGTCGTAATCTTGGTGGCGCGGGGCGCATGCGGCCAGCGTGACGAGCAGGACGATCAGCAGGGCAAAAGGCAGTCGGCGCATCGTGATCCTCTTCCGGGACGCCTTCAATGCGCCCGGCGGCTGCGAGTTCTTCTTTTACCCCCTTTGCCCTACGACGTGCCGCTTACTGAAACCCCAATGCATTCATCATACCACCGCCCGCGTCTGGTTGGGGCGTGTTGCCGGATTGAGCTTGTTCATTGTATTTCCGCATGTGCTCCGATGAAACCCCCGGCGCGACGCGGTAGTAAATGATGCGGACTTTCTTCTTGTGCCGGAAGATAATGCCCACGGCGTTCTTCTGCACGCCGTGTACCAGCGCGGTGACCGTAACCCGGAAAAAGTGGCTGGACGAACCGAAGTAACGCACGAATTTCCGGGCCGTGGCGCGCGGCATGCCCAGTTCCATCAGGCGCGTGGCCATGTTCTTGCCTTTGAACACGTTGCCTTCGCCGCTCTGGAAACCGAAACCGCTTTCGTCCTCGCCGCCTTCGCCTTCCTCACCGCCGGATTGCCGGCGCCATTCCTCGATCTTATCGGCCACGGTGGTGTCGGCGTTCTCATCGATGGCCTTCATGACGGCCTTGATCACCTTGGTATTCGTTGTGTTGAGGTTCAGCGCGGCATCGCCGTAAATCGTAACCAGCGGTTCCAGCTTGCTCCACACTTCATCGGTGACGCCGTGCACCAGCCGCACTTCCTGCAGCGATTCAAAACGGGAGTTCTTGGACATCATGTCATCGACGTTCGAGCCGTAACCGTACGCCTGGTCCTCCACTCCGCCGCCGCCGAGGGCCTCGTTATTCTCGTCGATCCAATCAACCACGGCGTTGGCGACCTCGATCTCGATTTCCTCGGCGATCAGCAATTGCTTGAACACGTCGAGATTTCGCTGATTCACCGATCCCCGTTTGTTCACCAGGCCATTAAGGTTGAAGCGGCCGGATTCGTCGTGGATCTCCATCAAGACCATCTCGCCTTCGGCAATGGGAATGCCGGGCATGCCCGCCTTGGCCAGGAAGTCGTACCAGTCTTCGTGCCAACTATCGACGTTGTTTTCCTGCACGTCCTTAAGCAGCGCGCCGGCGGCGACCTGAATGCCGCTGCGCGCCAGGTAGGAGGCCTTAATCCCTTCGATCAAATTGCTGGCGATGTAAAAATTGATACGCACCGATTGGTGCAGATCGAGCACGAGGATGGTCAGTACCGAGATGACCATCAACACGATAATCAACGCGATGCCCCGATTATCCCGCATGCCGGCGATCAGTTTTCGCACGCCCTCAACCTCCCGTGTCGCTGGTGCCGCCGGTCGCGCTGGTACCGCCGGTTTCCTTGGCGCCGCTGCCGCCTTCCTCATCTTCGCCCGCGTCGATCAACGAAAGGTCGAGAGTCGAGAGCACTAGGCGGATTTTCGTGTGGAAGGGAACCTGCGTCGGATTTCCGTTTGGATCGAGCGGGCCGTCGACCAACAAGCGAACCTCGACGGCCATGGGCAGCGTATTGACCATCTCGTCGGATTGGTTGTCGATTTGCTGCTCGTCGCCCTCGGCGGAATCGTCGAAACGACGCGAATCCCATTCCTCGATCCATTCGAAGCCGTCATAGTACGCCAGGTCGAAGGCCAGCACGTGCTCGCACAATTCGTAGAACTCGCCGCCCGCCGTGTTGTCTTCGTCGGGCGTGGCGTCTTCGCGCCGATACAGCGTCAGCGTGCCGGTTTCGGGGTTCTCGGCGACGAAGTAACTGACTTCCGCCTGGTCGGATTCTCGCGCCTGCGGATTAAATTTCACGTGGTTGAAGCTGGCAAAATGCAGCTCGTCCATCGGCATGCCACCCGGGCCGTCACTGGTTAAGCCGAGAAAAACCGACTTCGAGTTGCGGTTTTTGCTGACGAACGCGGCGCCCAGGTCGTCCTCGAGCTTGCTCATCGCCCAGCGCGCCTCGTGGTAGATTTCGTTACCCGTCTCGATTTTTTCTTTCGAGTCCACCGTCGCCGCGAAGGAACCGTAAATCAGGCCGACAATCATCCCCAAAATCGCGATGGCGATCAGCACCTCGAGCAACGTGAAGCCGGCGCGCCGCGCGGCCATCATTCTTCTCCTCCGGTGGCGGTCGCCCCGCCCGTGGAGGAGGCGTCTCCGGAGGTGTCGTCGTCGCCGCCGGAGGATTCTTCCTCGGCGAGGTTCTGCTGCTCGACGTCCATCGCGGCGACAAACTGGATAATCTCAACGTTGTGCGTTTGCAGGCCGTTTCGCCAGAGCACGCGGACGGTCACCTCGCGTACGTAGGTCCACCACGCGTTTTCCTCGACCACCGATTCCCACCAGTAGTCGGGGTAAAGGCCGGGGTACATTTCCTCGAAATTCCCCGTCTCCGCACCGAGTTCGGGCCAACTCTGAATCTCGATTTCGGTCATGACATCCTTGGCGAGGTTGATGGCGACCGATACTTGCCGACTGCGTTGTGAAAGGCGCATCGAGGAACCGTGGTTTTCCAACAGCACAACCAACACCGTGGCCAAAATGGCGATGGCGACCATGACTTCCAGAAGGGTAAAACCCGTTCGGCGGCGTGGTTGTTTCATGAGCCTATTGGCCGAAACCCCCAGAGTCCTGGTTGTTCCCGCTGTATTGGGGGCCGAGATCCATGAAATCGACTTCCCGGTCGTACACTATGGTTTTACCGGTCAGTGGTTTGATGACCATCGTGTACACTTCGCCCCGCTCGGTGCCCACGTGAATCACGGTCCGTTCGGCGAAGCCGGTCGGGTAGAACATGATGTACTCTTCGCCTGTGGTTTTTTTCTCGAAGCTGTGCGGGGTAAGGATGTCTTTGAAAGACACGCCGGGAGGTAGTTGATCGCCTTGGAAAACATCGTTGGGTACGGCGACGAACTCGCCGGTTTGGCCGTTGACGACCAAGTAACTCAACCAATATTCGCCGGTGAGCAAATCGAAATTGAGGCGGATCGGCGTCTGCTTGATGACCGCTTGGTTGAAGGAAAAAAGAACCGCGCCCGATAGCTTGCGCAATGAGCTTTTTAGGTTCACCTGGAACAGGTTGTTCATCTGTGGGATGGCGATGCCGGCGATCATTCCCATGATCACGATGACAATCATGATCTCAAGAAGCGTAAAGCCGGCGCGTCGTCTCCGCATACTCAACCCTATTTCGCAAAGACGTCGTCATCCGTCCCGGGTCGGCCGTCAGGACCGGTCGACCAAACGGTGTACGTCCAGCCGTCTTCCGAAACGTACAGGTACGGGTGATTCCACGGGTCGGGAGGCATCCGGTTGTCGCGCAGATAGCCGCCGGCCGCCACCGCTTCCAGGCCTATGCCGGAGTCGGGATACGTGCCGTTGTCGATTTTGAACATGTCCAGCGCATCGCGGAAGGTCGCCAATTGAATCTGCGTCGCCTCGATCCTGCTTTCTTCCAGCCGTTTGATCACGTTGATTCCCACGAGGCTGGCCATGATGCCGATGATCACGATCACCACCATGACCTCAAGCAGCGTGAAGCCGCGACTGTTCTGTGCCAACGCGCTCCATTGCTCGCGGCGGGCATCGGTTCGGGATACGAGTTTCATATCGAAAGTCTCCTTGTTTTGCTACTGCAACACCGACGTCATATCCATGATCGGCAGCATGATCGCCAACACCGTAAAGCCGACGAAGCCGGCCATAATCAGCAGCATGACAGGTTCGAGAATGGAAGTCAGCCCGTTGATCGTCGCGTCCACTTCCGATTCGTAGGCGTCCGCCACCCGGAAAAGCATGTCTTCCAACTCGCCGGTCGACTCGCCGACGTTGATCATGTGAATCACCACCGGCGGAAAAACGCCGCTTTGCTGCAGCGGCCGGCCGATACTCTGCCCCTCTTTTACATGCTCGCGAGCGTCTTCGATGGCGTCTTCCAGCACGCGGTTTTGCACGACGCTCTTGACGATATCCATCGCCATAATGATCGGCACGCCGGATTTGAGTAACGTGGCCAGCGTGCGGGCAAAGCGACTGACGGCGATCTTCAGCGTCAATCCGCCGAAAATGGGCAGGCGCAACAGGTATTTATCGGAAGCCAGCCGGCCGTCCTTGGTATTGCGCCAGCGCCGGAACAGATAAACCCCGAGCGCGATGAGCGCCACGATGATGTACCAGTAGCCGCCCAGAATATGGCTGACGCCTAAAAGCGCCACGGTGACCGCCGGCAAGGTTTTGTCCATCCCTTCGAAAATGACGCTGATTTTCGGGATGACGAAACCGACCAGGTAGGACACGATGCCCGTGCCGATCACCGCCATGAGAATCGGGTAAATCATCGCCGAGCGCACTTTTTGTCGTAGCTCGACTTGCGATTCCACGAAATCAGCCAGGCGGGCCAGCACCAGGTCCAACGTGCCGGAGTTCTCCCCCGCGTTGACCATGTTGATAAACAGCGGCGAAAAGATCTTCGGAAAATCTTTGAGGGCGTTGGCGAAGCTGGAACCTTCGTTGACCTTCTCACGCACCTGGCTCAGCGTCTTTTTCAGCACCACGTCCTCGGTCTGGTTGGCCAGGGCGCCGATCGATTCGACGAGCGGAATCCCCGCGCCGGCCAACGTGGCCAATTGTCGCGTGGTCATGGCCAGGTCACGCAGCGACACCTTACCGCGCAGGGCCTTGATGTCGATTTCCATCGACAGACCCTTGCCGCGCAGACCCTTTTCCGCTTCGACCTCGTTAATATCGGTCGGGAAAATGCCCTTGGCGCGCAGTTTGGCCCGCGCAGCCTTGGCAGTATCCGAATCGATGATGCCCTTGACCTGTTTGCCTTTGGCGTTGAGTGCTACGTAACTGTAAACCGGCACCGTTACCCCTTCGCTCGCTTTCGTCTCATGGACCCCGCCGCGCCTTTAAACGTTAAAAGCCCGCCGGTCGCAAGCCGATCGAACACACTTTTCCTTTGCCGCCCCACATGGGCGCCCGGCGATAATAACCGCCGCTCCAGCCGGCGGCAAGCGCAACGTGCTTGACAGGCGGCGTGATACCGGTAAACAAAGAGCACACTTGTAAGGAGGTCGCGTGGAAGTATTGCTCTTGGGAATCGGCGGCATGATGCCCATGCCCGGACGTTGGTTGACCAGCGCCGTCGTGCTTCTGGAAGGTCGGGCTACAATGTTTGACTGCGGCGAAGGCACGCAAGTGGCGCTGAAAAAGAGCGGATTCGGCGTTGGGCGCATCGAGCGCTTCGTCATGTCGCATCTGCACGGCGACCATCTGCTGGGCCTGCCCGGCATGTTGATGTTGATGACCCAAGCCGAAATCGAGCAGGAAGTGGAAATCGTCGGACCGCCGGATGTCACCCGCTGGGCGCGCGGCAACCGTGATTTGTTACGCTTCTACCTGAACTATTCGCTGCGATACACCGATTTGGAAGCCGACGGCGGCGAAATCAAAACCGACTCGTTTACGCTTCAATATCTGCCGCTCAAGCATTCCACGACGACATATGGCTTTGCTCTGATCGAAAACGAGCGACCGGGCAAATTCAGCCTCGCCAAAGCAAGAGAATTGGGCGTGCCCGAAGGGCCCCTGTTCGGCGCGTTGCAGCGCGGGGAATCCGTCCGGGTCGGCGACCGCGAAATCAAACCCGAGGATGTCCTGGGCCCGGCGCGGCGCGGGCGAAAGATCGCCTACGCCACCGATACCGCCCCGTGCAAAAACGTCTATCGATTGTTAAAAGATGCGGACTTCGCCGTGATCGAAGCCATGTTTCTCAACGAAGAGGAACAGGACGCGGCCGAAAAAAGGCACCTAACCGCTAAACAGGCCGGCCGCATCGTGCGCGAAAGCGGCTGCCGCCGCGCGGTCATCGCCCATGTCAGTCCACGCTATCGCTGGGAAGATCTGCAAACCCTGGAAACGCAGGCCCGCGAAGACTGCGACGCCATCGAACTGGGAAAGCCCCTGGAACGATACGCCGTGCCGCTACCCGACTGAGCGATTTCCCGTTTTCTTATTGACTGCGGCGGATGCGCTCAAGCGTGCGATAACGCCACGCCGCCAGTCGATCCAAGCGCTCGGGATGAATCGGCGGGGGGTCGAGCCAAGCCGGGTTGATCGGCGCGCCCTTCGCCCTTGCCGAGCCCAACGCGGGCAAATCCGGACCGGAATGCTCCGACGGAAATGTGATGTGCCGGTCGCTGGAGTTGTAGACCAGCAGCGCCCCGCCGTCGACGTCGAACGGTTCGCTGTCGTCGATATTGCCGTCGCCATCCACGCCGTAATACACGATGTGCGTCCCCTGGGTGCCGGGGTATTCGACGCTGGTTTGCGCCAGGCGGAACAGGGTGCCGCCGAACGGTTCCAGGTCGACCGACGTGGTATCGACGGCCACGGTTGGGGCCGCGCCCGGCGTCCATGAAAGCATGCCGTTGAAGCCGTAGGCGCCGGACTCTTCCTGCAACCAGGCGGCGAGTTCGTAATGAATGACCTCGTCGACCATCGTCGAACCCAGTTCCGTGGCGATGAAATCATCCACTTCGTTGGGATTTCCGTTCTCGAGATGGAAGATATCGGCAAGCGAATCGATGCCGTCGAGCCGTCCGGCCAGGTAGATCCACCACAGGTATGCCTGCACGTAGTTGTCGTAGTTGGCGTAAACCCAATGCACGAGAGAGAGCCCGTTACCGATTTCCTGTTCGGGATCGGCGAGATAGTAATCCAGCGCTCCTTGATGAATACCGAACACCGCGTGCACGGCCGCTTCGGCCAACCCTTCGTCGTGGTATTCCCAGTATTCGTAGTTGTTGCCGTGCTCCGCATTGTAAAGCAGATGCTGAAACTCGTGCGGCACGACGTTTTCAACCATCAGGGAGCCGTACAACGAGTTGACATGAACCATGTCCGCTTCGTTGGAATGCAACCCCCACCACGACATCGATTCATCGTCGGAATACTGATTGACGCCGCTAAAATAGCCGCCGAAGTACTCGCCGCCGTCCAACCCAAGGATCAATATCCGCCCGTTGCCATCCACGTCCGGCGCTTCGGTGAAAAGTTCGGTCTCGATGGGATATACCTGATCGTCGAACACTTCGATCGTATGCGCCACGTCGGCCACCGATTGCCCGCTTTCTACGTAGACAACGCACGTTTCGCCGATGCCGCCGCGATAAGCGGTGATTTGGTACTGGTCGCCGGTGGCGAAATCCCAGGTCCAGAAACGGGCCGTATCGGCGGCGGGAAAGGCGCCGGTCAGCGGTTCGCCCGCGTACTCGGTCGGCTCGATCGTCAGGGTGTACTCAACGCCCAGTTTTTGTTTGCCGGTGGTCAGCGTGACGACGTTCGCCTTGGCGAAAGTCGCATCCTGGACATTCAGGCTGCCGTAATCGGATGTGATCGTGTAGATATTCGCATTCGCGGCGGCGGCGGCGCCGGGGCTGGCGGAAAGCTGCACTTCGACCGTGTATTGGTCCGGCGCCTCCACATCGGTAACCGACACGCCGTCCCAATCGCCCGGGGGCGGGGTGAGATCGTCATTATCGTCATTATCGTCATCGTCGCCGAGGTAGGTATCATCATCGTCGTCGTCGGACGCGTTGTTGTCGTCATCGTCGTCGCCGCCGCAGCCGACGGCGGAAAAAACCAACAGCAGCGACAACAGGGCCGCCAAGAAAAGAAAGCTGCGGGACTTCATGCTGAAACTCCTTTTTCGTCTCCCCGGCGCGGATAGTAGCAGATTGCAGGGCTTGGATCACGACCCGTTCGGCGGGGCCGAAGGGCGGACGGCGTGGAGGTCGGCCTTAAATTTCTTCCAGTAGTCGGTGGCCATCGTGCTTCCTTGCGATTTGGGAGATCGTGTCAAACGTCCTGCGGCGGTGCAGGACGATGCGACTGTGGCCCGGATAACGCGGGCGTCGAGGAGCGACGGCGTTGTTACGCTAGAACAGGAAGCTGAGTTGTCCTTTGAAGTTGCGACCGGCTTCCAGCGGACCGGAACCGTGGTATTTGTACGGTTCGTCGAAGAGGTTTTCGACCGCCATTGTAATCTCGAAATATTGGCCGACCGTAAATCCGCTGCGCAGGTGCATGACAGCAAAGCCGTCGGTGCCTTCGGGGCCGATGCGCGAGTCTTTTTTGTCCGCGTCCGACAGCCGCTCCTGCTTTCCCGCGAAATCACTCGCGATTTCAAACCAAGCGTTCTGCGAGTTCCACAGGGCCCGCACATAAGCGTTCCCGGTGGGGGGCGGGATACGTCGAATCGGCTCTTCGTCGGTTTTGTTTTCGCCGAAGGTGTAAGCGAACGCGCCGCCCGCGTGAAGCAAGTCTTTGAGGATGATACCGCTCAGTTGGGCTTCATAGCCGTATATGTACGCCTCGCCGACGTTTTCATTGCGGCTTACTTCATCCTCGCCGATGAAATCCTGCCCGTTGTACGTGGTCGGCTTGCGCGTAATCAAATCCGCGATATCGGAGTAGTACGCGAAAAACGACCCGCGCAGGCGGGGGTACGAAACCCGATAACCCAACTCGTACTGAATCAGCGTTTCCGGCTCGAGGTCGGGATTGGGCACGTCGAAACGGCCGTCTTCACTGCCGAGCTTGGTTAGTTCTTCCAGGCTCGGAGCACGAAATCCGCGAGCGACGCCTAAGATGATGCCGTGGGCGTTGTGCGGCTTCCATAGGCTGTGTACAGCCCAGGTAACGTCGCCGATGCCCTCGTCGATGGTCACCTGTCCCAGGTTCGGATCGTCCAGCTTCGCGTTCGGCGCGAAGTGGCTATATCGCACACCCGGCACCAACTTCATCCATTCCCAGGGCGTGACGCGAACCTCCAGATACCCTGCCGCGGTCGTGAATGTGGAGTTATCAGGGAACTGCGGATCGACGTCCTCCACGCCCGGCCCGAAGCGCTCGCGAATTTCCCGCTCGGAGGAAATCATGTCGTGGTAAAACTCGCCGCCGTAAATAAACCTTGCCCAGCGACCGACCGCCGATTCCAACTGCAGACCGGCGCCGGCCGTGTCGACCCGGTCGAGATCGCGTTGCTCGTGGTCGAGGTCGTCGGCCTTGATCCGCTCGCGACCTTCCGTCTGTTCCTGGTAGGACGTGAATGCCGTGATGTTGTCCAACCCCGGTGTCAGGTCGATCACCGACAAACGCGTGTAGTAGAGATTGCGGCGTTGCGGCTCGAAGCGGTTTTTCGGATTGCCGGGATCGTAATTCGGCACGCGGTCGAAATTGACGTGCTGCGCGGAGAACTCCCAGACCACTTTGTCGCCCATGTGGAAGTCTGCGTTGCCTGCGAAATCCTGCTCTTCGTAGCCGGAAGGCGTCTGTACCTCGTTGCTGCCGCCCGGATCGATGTCGCCGAATTGGCGGAAATTGCCGGAAAAAGACATCCCAAACAGCCCGCTGATGTTGGAATCGAAGCCCAAATGGCTGGTGACTTCCTTCTCCGCGGTTGTGGCCCGTTGCATGAGTCGCCCGTCCAGGCCGAAGTAGTCGCCGAAGTCCTTGCGCCGCTTGGTGATCACGTTAATCGTGCCACCCAAGGCGTCCGAGCCGTACAACACCGAACCGGGGCCCCGCACCAATTCAATCCGCTCGATGAAAAAGGGGTCGATCGTGCTCAGGTATTGATTTGGGCCGCCACGGAACGTCGAATTATTCACCCGGACGCCGTCGACCAGGTAGAGCACCTGATTGCCCACGAGTCCGCGAATGAAGGGTGCGCCGCCGCCCAAGTTCGTACGCTGAACCGACACACCGGCCGCCCGCCGTAGCGATTCGGGTACCGTGCGACCGATACTGTCGAGCAACTGCTTCTCGGTAACAATTTCCACAGCGCGCGCGGTGTCGGCCACATCCTGCTGCGAGCGCTCGGCGGTGACGACGATTTCCTCCAGTTCGGCGTCATCGGCGGCGAGGGCGGGCGCTGTGAGCAGTAATGCGATGAGGAAGAGCACCAAAGCGACACGATGCTGGTAGGTACACATGGCGGGGCTCCCGGGGTCACATTATTTTTTGGCCGATTTTCCGACACGGTAGGAGAAGCGACTGACCCGGTCAAGCGTGACACGTTTGGCGGCCGAATCGCCGGTCTACGAAAAATCGTCGTTACTCGATAACGACTTCGTCGCCATCGGCGGGAATCTCGCCGGGGTACGGATCATCTCCGAGTTGCTCCAATTCGTTGAGCATATCCTCGGCAAGCTCTTCGTCCAGCGCATCATCGGGCACAGCGCCAGGATCGGTCGTAGCCGCACCGGCCGGTTTGCGACGGCCTACGGCACCCGGCCGCGCCGCCTTAGCCGGCGGCGCGCCGCCGTTTTGTTCCAGCCGCCGTTTACGGGCTTCGGAACGGCGCTTCAAGCGCGCTTCACGACGTTTGCGGGCTGCGTCACGGCGATCCTGCGGCGTGCGGCGGTTTTGTTTAACCGCCGGTTTGCGGGTCTTGGGTGTAGCGGGTTTCCGACGCGCGGCCGCCGGCCCGGCAGCCGCCGGCGCAACTTCGCCGCCTGTGGAAAGCGCAAGTTTCGGGCGATCGAGATTATTGAGCTTCGGGGAGGGCATTTGCAGATACAACCACGCCCCGAATACGACGCCGACGACGCCGATGATGATCGATAATTTTCTCATTTGGGGGCTCATACATACCTCACCTTATGGTTCCACGCTATGTGGTGGACACCGCCGTGCGCCGAAAGGTTCGGTCACCGCCGCAGCACGTGTCCCGCGAGGGTATCTTTATAATACGTATTCTCTTCCACGACCACCGTGCCGTTGACGACGACCATGCGTATCCCATCCGGGTCGTGGCGCGGATCGCGGAACGTGGAATTCGACTTGATTGTAGCCAGGTCGAACAGTACCAGATCCGCGAAATTGCCTTCGCGAAGATAACCGCGGGCTTTGATGCCCAGCGAATCGGCCGACAGCCCGGTGCACTTGCGAATGCCGTCTTCCAGCGAAAGCGCCCGGTTCTCGCGTACGTATTGGCCGATGAATTTCGGATAACAATCATAGAATAAATGGCTCGGCAAGCCGAAGGACATCAGGATCGAATCAGTGACGATCGACGTGTTCGGGTCCACCATCGGCGCGGCGAGGCTCGTCTCGATGAAGTCGTCACCGGGATAGGTCAGGGTTTCAAACACCAGCACTTTGCCGTCTTCCTGCAACAGCAATTCGCAGGCGACATCGAAGGGATGCATGCCCCACATTTTGCCGATTTCCACAAGGTTTAGGCCTTCGAGGTGCTTGTTCTTCTCGCTGGGCACGCTCATGATCGACACGCTCGCCCAGCCCATCATCTTGAAGAAATTCATCGACCACGTGTCGTCTGTGTCGTGCGGCCAAGCCCGGGTGTCACCGTGTTCGATATCCCGCCGAATCCGCTTGCGCACGTTTTTATCGCGCAAGTTGCCGACGATCTCCTGCCGATTGGCTTCCGCGAAAACCCAGGGCGGGAAAAAAGCCATCAAGTGCGTAAATCCCGCGCTGGTTGGCATAGCGTCCACGGCGATGCGCGCCGCGCCGCTTTGCCGGAGGCGGTCGATGTTTTCGAGTACCTGCGCCGCCGCCGAATCCGAGGGGACCGGGAATTTCACGTGTTCGTAAATCTTGCTGCCTGCCTTCACGATGCCGCGGAAGGCTTTGTTCAGTAAGGGGCCAAAATCCGGCAACCAGAACAGGTGGCTGACTTGCGCGTGCACGCCGGCCTCCTGCGCAATTAACACCGCCTCGTCGATCGCTTGCGACAACGTGGCCGAGTAGGAACGCAGGTGGCTCGCGTAGCGGCCGTCGTAACGGGCCAGCACCCGCGCCAGGTCGATCAACTCGCCGGTTTCGGACTGACTGCCCGGGAAATACTGCAGACCCGTCGACATGCCCAGAGCACCCTCGTCCATGGATTCTTCCAACCAGCGACACATTTGGGCGATTTCGTCGTGGCGCGCGTGGCGCGTTTCGGGGCCTACGGCCGACAGGCGAATCATGCCGTGCGGCACGAGCAAGCCGGTGTTGCACGGCACGCCCAGTGTATCGAGCCTCTCCATGAACTCGCCCATGGAGGACCAGGTGATCTTGTCCCGCACGTTTTCGGCGAGAAACGCCTCGTGGTAGCTGTCGATGAACTCGTCGAAACGTGTCGCGGGCAGGGGCGCCATGCCCATGCCGCAATTGCCGCCGACAAAAGTCGTGATGCCTTGTTTGAGCAGCGGGGCGAACAAATCGGCGGCGTTTTCGCGGAAAATGACGGTATCGGCATGGGAGTGGATGTCGATGAAGCCGGGGCACAGTACCAAGCCGTCGGCGTCGATCACCCGCGCGGCTTGGGCGTCGTCCAAGCGGCCGATGGCGGCGATTTTTTCGCCTTGCACGGCCAAGTCGCCCACAAAACGGAGACTCCCCGACCCATCAACAATCGTGGCGCGGCGAAACAACAAGTCGTACATGGGGTGTCCTTTCACGAAAGATGGGAAGCGACTTTTTGGATAGCATCCAGCACGACGTCGCGTTCTTTATCTGCCAACACCGACAGCGCCGCCTGCGCCACGCTGTCGAAAATGGAATAGTGAGCCTTGATGACCGACCGCCCGGTGCGGGTCAACGTAAGCAGAATGGCGCGGCGGTCGTTCGGGTCGGTTCTACGGGCCAGTAGCTTGCGACCGAACATCTTATCCGCCGTCCAACTCACCGTCGAAAGCGGCAGCTTAACCCGCTGCGCCAGATTCTTAACCCGGGTCGGGCCGTTTTCGTCGATAACCAACAAAAGCCCCAACTCCTTGGGCGTCACCTGCAACATCTCGTCGTGAAACACGTCGACGTGGCGGTAAATCGCCCGCAGCGCTTGTGCAAGTGCCGCAGCTTGTTTTGGCTCCATCTTGTCGTCCTTTCTCCTCATATCGGTCAACTTGCCGCGCTCGCTCGCGCCCGGCGTGTTTTAGCCTTCGCCGCGCGCGCCGGTTGCGCTCCCCAACCCGCTTCAGTCACCCGCATCGCGTTGCCGTAGAAAATGGCGTCGATTTCGTCGTCGGAAAAATACTTGGTCATGGCCTCGGCGATTCGGGGCAGGTGGGAGGGATTGTAGCAATCGCGAAACGGGTGCGTCAGCCCGTCGAAATCGGTACCGATGCCCAGGACCGAGACGTCACCGGTCACGTCCGCGGCGTGCCTCATATTGTCCACGAGCAAGGGAATTCCGTTGCCGTCGTCTTCGTAAAGCTTGATCGGCTCCATGAGCAGACGCTTGCTGATGATCAGCCCGACTACGCCGCCCAGCGCGTGAAGTCGGCGCAGTTCGTCATCGGACACGTTGTACTCATGCTCGTAGAAATGCTTCAGACCCACGTGCGATAGGACAACGGGACGCCGGCATTCCTGGGCGATCTCGTACATCGCGAAGCGGGCGTGCTCCTGCACGTGCGACAAGTCGGCGATCATGCCGATGTCGAACATCTCGCGCAGCAGTCTTTCGCCCAAATCGTTGTGTTGTCCCCATTTCCACGTGGCGCGCTTCATGGTCGCCATCGTGTCGTCGCGGCCCCGCACGACACGCCCGTTTTCCACTTTGGGAACCAATTCGCATGAGTCGGTCTGCGGTGCGAAGGGTTGATCCCAAAAATGGGCGAGGGTCAGCATGTACACACCGCGCTCGCTTAGATAATGCAGGCGCTTTTTCGCCCGCTCCCAAAGCTGCTCGACGTCCGGCTCGTTATCGGACTCGGACCCCAGCACGTGCGGACCCTCGACCGCGTGCAGCACCGCGATTTCATCCTCGGCCAAGGTTGCGATATCGGCGAACTTCGTTACCAGCTTCAACCGGGGGCCGCCCAGAACATTCAGCCGGTTCGTGTTGATGATCGCCTGCTCGAGGCCGTCGATCTGTTGCAGCAGACTTTTCCACGGATCGATGGTCAGCAATCTCAGGCCGCGCCGGGGCGACACCAGCCCCAACAAGAGTTGCAGCGGCAGCTTGACACCATGACGGGCGAAATCCCGTTCGATGACGTAGTGGGTGTTCGTCAACACTTTCACGGGGCTGCGTCGAAGGTTGCGATACTGGTACCGAAACGCGAGCGGATTCCAGTGCGGCCCGTTGTATGTGTAGGCCTGAAAAGCGTTGGCCAGGTACGGCAGGTTGTGAATTTTTATGTACGGGTGCGCGTGTAACTCAAAGAAGCGGGTCATCAAAGGGCCTTTCTACGCGACGGCGTGCCGCCTCGCCAGCATGACCAACCGGGCGGATGGAACCGGAGTCGGTCTAACCATTGAACTTTCCAAACCTTAGATAGTCCCCGCCCGGTTGTCAATTCGACACGGCCGTGTGACCGAAAAATCCTGCGTTCGGCGCGCTTCCCCACCGTGGCGAATCAGGGTACACTAACCCGCCTTATTTGGTCGGCTTGAAAGGAGCGCGTTGATGAATCCGCGTCGAATCGGCATGGTGGCCCTGGTTTTCTGCCTACTGCTTCCCGTGGTCGCGCACGCCTTCGTGGCGGGTGTGGAATTCGCCCCGGCGGCACCGGCGCAGGTTACGATTACCTCCCGCACGGCCGACCGCCTCGAACTGCGCGTCGACGTGCCCGAATTGCAGTGGGCGCGGTTAGATGCTGAAGGCGTCCTGTGGGACGTTGTGGCCGTCGAGGACCTGGGCTGGACTTCGGACGTCGGTCGTCCATTGCTGCCCGTATATACGCGGCTGGTTGAGGTCGACGCCACCGAAGGAATCGCCGTGCGACTCCTCGAGGCGGACGCCGAGACTTTTCACGATGTAAACCTATTGCCGGCGCAGCCCCCCGTCGACCGCAACGCGACGACCCTGCCGCCGTTTGAGATCGACGACGCGGCCTACGCCAGCGGCGCCGTGTTCCCGGTTTCGCCCGTCACGACGGGAAAGCCGGTCATCATTCACGGCCGTCGCTTCGTGCCGGTGCACTTCTATCCGCTCTCCTATAACCCGGCCGCAGCGGAATTGCGCGTGTTGCGTTCGGCGGCGCTGTCGATCGAAGGCGGTCAACGCGACGGGCGCAATCCGCTGATGCGGAGTCTGCCGCCGAGCACGGTTTTCTCGCCGATCGTCAACGACCTAGCATTGCAGTTCGATCGTAAGGGCGTGCAAGACAACTGGGCGACGCAGGACGGCACGTTGCTCGTGGTTGTCTACGACGAATTTGCCGACATTATGTCTCCTTACGTGGACTGGAAACGCAAGAAGGGCCTGCCGGTCGAAGTTCACATGGTCAGCGAACTGCCCGGCGCCGGACAGGATCCGCAGCTTCTCAAGCAGTTCTTTTACCAGCGCTACAACAATCCCGACCTGCCGCCGCTCGATTACATTTTGCTCGTCGGCGACAATCAACACATCAAGACGATGGTCGGCCTCTACGGTTGTGCCGCCGATTCCAAATACGTGACGCTCGACGGCGACGACTACTTCCCCGACGTGATCATCGGGCGCTTCCCGGCCGGCAACCGTCGGCAAATCGCCAATAGCGTGCAAAAGAGCATCGCCTACGAAATGACCCCGGCCGTGGATACTCCGGCGTGGTTCCGCCGCGGCCTGGTGATGTCCGGCTCCGATTCGGTCGATGACCAGAACGCCACCTTCGTAGGCGAGATCCTCGAAAACGAGGGCGGCTTCGGACACGTCGACTACCTGTTTACCAGCCGGCATAACTTCAGCGCGGACGTTATCACCGAAAAAATCAACTTGGGCCGCAGTTGGGTGTCGTACTTCGGGCACGGTTCGGCCTCGAATTGGTCGAGCCCTTTCCCGGCGTTTACCAATAACGACGTCGTCGCGCTCAACAACCAGGGCATGCTGCCGGTTATCACCGACATTGCCTGCGACAACGCCCACTTCGACGCCGCCGCTGAGTGCTTCGCCGAGGTGTGGATCGAAAGCAACGCCGACGCCGGCGCCGCGGGCATCTTCGCCGCCAGCCGTAACACACCCTTCGGCTATACCGACAAACTAGGGCGCGGCGTGGCCGTCGGCCATTTCCGTCAAAACTACCTGACCTTCGGCGCAGCCGCGTATTTCGGCAAAATCTACATGTACCACTTCTATCCGGAGCAAGCCGGCAGGACGACCGAAGAGGTCATGCAGCACTATCTCATTTTCGGCGACCCCGAATTGAACGTCTGGTCGGACACACCCAAGCCCCTGGGCGTCGAATACCTGGCGGAAATCGAAGTTGACGCCAAGGATACGCTGACCTTCACCGTGACCCTGCAAGATGCGCCGCTGGCCGCCGCGCTGGTTCATGTGTGGCGCGACGAGGAAATCGACCTCGCCGGTCGCACGGACGCGCAGGGCGTGGCCGACTTCATCCTGGATGAACCGCTCACCGAAGGAACGCTGCAAGTGATGGTCACCGGGCGAAACGGCCTGCCGTATGAAGGCGTGATTGAAGTCGTGCCGGCGGCCTCGGCCGATGACGACGATACGCCGGGCGGCGACGATGACGACGATACGCCCGGCGGTCTTGACGACGACGATACCGGTAGCGGTGACGACGACACTGGCGACGACGACGATGACGCCACGGACGACGACAAGGGCGGCGGCGATGATGACGATAACAGCGGCGGCTGTGGCGGCTGAGTCGGCTTGTTGATAGGCAACCATCCTAAGTACAACGGTCCCGGTTAGGGACCGTTTTTCGTTTGCCATGGGAGGCAAAGTTGCTAAAAGCGAGGTCAACCGGACACAATGTGTTTCGTTTCGGCGCTTGGGGCGTGCTTGGCGGCGTCTTCGTGGGGCTGGCCGATACCTGGCTGGCCCGCGAGAGTCTTGTGAAAGTGTGGAGCGAGTCCGACGCGCTCAACGTCGTCGTGACGGCGCTGACCGGCGCGGCCATGTACAGCCAAGTCTTCGCCGTTGCGCTCATCTTGGCAGCGGTGTTCTTCCTCTTCCTTTCCCTTTGGCCGCGCCGCAAAGACGACCCGGCAACTCTCGACACTCTCGGTCTTGCGGTGACGATGATGGCGGGTGGGGGATTGTACGCGGCGATCGCCGTCAATGCTTGGGCGCTGGGCATTCGTTCGTGGCAAAGCGTCGTAGGCAATGCGGTGCTGCTGGCCGGGGCGTTGATGCTTGTCCTCGTCCTCGTGCGGATGCTGACCCCGTCGCTCGGGCCGCGTTTGGCCCGCCGGCGAATCCTGTGGGCCGCGGGGGTGGTAGAACTGGTGGCGCTCGCGACGCTGGTTGGGCTCAGCCTGACTCACGATCCGACCTTTCCCGATCGGCCGGTAGCGACGCCGGACGCGCCGAATATCGTTTTGGTGACGGTCGACACGCTGCGCGCCGATCACTTGTCGTGTTACGGCTACGACAAAATCCGCACGCCGAATATGGACCGCCTGGCTGCCGACGGTATCGCTTTTGACCGCCACATCGCCGCCACGAGTTGGACGCTGCCGTCAATCGCTTCGCTTCATTCCGGGGTGTATCCCGACGTGCACGACCAGTTTCTGCCGACCTTGCGGCTCGACTCGGGCTTCGCGACCACCGCCGAAGTCCTGCGCGAACGCGGCTACCTGACCGCGGCGTATCTAACCAACGCCTACCTAGTGCGCAAGTTCGGATTTGATCAGGGCTTCGACGCCCACGCGCACGCGAAAAACCACCGCAGCGACCCGGTCTTCGCCGGTTTCAGCCTGACGCGCTTTCTAATGCCGATGCTGGCTGTGCGGCATGCGGCCGAGAACGTCGCCGGCGACGCCGTGGATTTCCTGCGCCGCCATCGCGACCGCCGGTTATTCTTGTGGATACACTACATCGACCCGCACATTCCCTATGGCGCGTGGTACATCAATCAAACGCCCGCATACGCGACCAAACACTTGCCGAGCGGTAGAGCGCAGGTGAACAATATCGATCCCTTCCTCGAACGGCGAAAAAAGCCGACCGCTGATGATCTGCTGAACCTCAACGCCGCCTACGACGCGGAAATCCTGTATCTTGACAAACAAATCGGACGGTTGCGGGACGGACTGGCCGAACTCGGCCTCGACCGCAACACGCTTTTCGTATTCACCGCCGACCACGGCGAGGAGTTCTACGACCACGAGTATTGGTTCCACGGGTTCACCCTCTATCAGGAAACTGTGCGCGTGCCGCTTTTGGTCGCCTGGCCGGGCCGCGTGACGCCTGGGCGCCGCTCGGATGTGGCGTGCGGTACAATCGATATTGCGCCGACCCTGGCAAGCATAGCCGGTGCCGCGCCGCCGCTGAATTTCGTGGGTAAGGATCTGCGTCCCTGGTTGTTTGACGAGGGGCCGAAGGCCGACGACCCGCCGGTGTTCTCGATGTTGGACAAATGGGGTAAGACGTTGCGCGGCGTGCACACGCGCCGGTGGGACCTGATTCTCGATATGAAAAACCGCGGCGCGGAGCTTTATGACGCTGCAGCCGATCCGCGGCAGACGAATAACCTGGCGAGCGAACGGGAGGATGTGGTTGAGTATTTGCAGTCGATGTTTGAAACCTGGTCGGCGCGGACGCCCGCGTTGCGTGAAAAGGTGCGGTCGGGCCAAGACAACCGAATCGAGTTGGACCGCGAAACCCTGCAGTATTTGCGCAACCTGGGCTACCTGAGCTAAAGCACGATGCTGTTTCCGAGCCACGAGTTTCTGTTTTACTTTTTGCCGCTTTTGCTGGCGGTATATTACGCCGTGCCCGATCGGTCGCGCCGCCTGTTGCTGGTCGTGGGCAGTTACTTTTTCTACGGCTGGTTTGACCCGCGCATGGTCAGCCTGCTGCTGGTGTCGACCGTTGTCGATTACCTCTGTGGCGGACGCATTCACGCAACGAACGACCCGCGGCGCAAGAAGCGTTTTCTGACGCTCTCGATCCTGATCAACCTCGGCTTGCTCGGCTTCTTCAAATACTTCATGTTCGCCAATCGGAGCCTGGGCTCGCTGTTTGCGGTGGCGGGCGTAGCCTATCCGGATGCCCTGCTTTCGGCGCAGGTCGTGCTGCCGATCGGCATCAGTTTCTTCACGTTTCAGAGCATGAGCTACACGATCGACATCTACCGCGGCAAGGTGCGCCCGGCCGCGAATCTCATTGACTTCGCCTGTTACATCGCCATGTTTCCGCAGTTGATCGCCGGGCCGATCGTGCGCTATTCGGCCATTGCCGACCAATTGCGCCGACCGGTGTTCAACACCGCGCGCTTCTATCTCGGGTTGCAGTTTTTCGTGATCGGCTTGGCTAAGAAAGTACTGTTGGCCGACAACCTCGCTCCGCTCGCCGAAGCCTTTTACGACGCCGAAAGTTTTGCGGTCTTTTCCTCGCTGGATGTGGTGACGGCAACGATCGCCTACAGTCTGCAGATCTATTTCGACTTCTCGGGTTACTCGGATATGGCCGTGGGGCTGGGGTATTTCCTCGGTTACAAGTTTCCGCAGAATTTCGCGTCGCCCTACAAGTCGGCGTCGATCAGCGAACTCTGGCGCCGTTGGCACATCACGCTGTCGGAATGGCTGCGCGACTACCTCTACATTCCTCTCGGCGGCTCGCGCGGCCCGCGCTGGGCGGTCTATCGCAACCTCGGCCTTACGATGCTGCTGGGCGGTTTGTGGCACGGCGCGAACTGGACCTATGTCCTGTGGGGAGCGTGGCAAGGCCTATGGCTGATGATTGAACGCCCGCTGGGCGGCCGTTCGGTGTTCCACCGCGCGCCTCGTATCGTGCAGGTCGTTTGGCTTCACGTCGTGTGGAGCTTGGGGTGGCTTCTGTTCCGCGCCGCCGATTTGACCGCGTCCGGCAAGATATTCGGCCGCCTGGTGGCCTTCGACCTAACCGGGTCGCAATTGCTGGGCCAGTCGTTCCGCCTGCCGTTGGTGGTCGGAGTGATCGGCTTGGTCGTCGCATTCGGCTTCCGCAATTCATGGGAAATAAGCGAGCGCCCCACGTGGATGAAATCCGCCGGCTTGGCGCTTTTGTTTTTGTTGAGCGCGATCGCCCTGTTCGGGTCGGTCGTGCATCCGTTTTTGTACTTCCAGTTCTAAGGGAGAAAGGTGAAGACGCCCGAACGCCAAACATCAACCGCGAAGCCGTGGCGGCACATAGCCGTTGTGGCCGGCGTGTGGTTCGCCCTGGCCCTCGTGCAGTGGGTGTCGCATGTCGCACCGCTTAGCTGGACCGCGTTTCGCGCCTGGGAAGTCGTGGCGGCGCCCGATCTGCCCTTCCATCCGCACGCGCGCTACGCCGGGCAGGCTTCCGGCGACTTGGGCAATATCGCGGGCGTGCCGCAGTTGAAACACCGGCACAGGCAAGTCTTCACCGTCGACGAATACGGCTTCCGCAACCCGGTCGGTTGGGCCGACCGCCGCCCGCAGGTCGTGGTGGTCGGCGATTCCTTTGCCGCGGGCTCGCAGCTTTCCGACCATGAAACCCTCGCCGCGCTCATCGAAAGCGAGCTCGGGTTGGTAACCTACAACTACGCGACGATGCCTTTGCGCGGCTTCTTTTACGACGAACGTTTCCGCGACGCGACCCCGCGCGTCGTCGTCGCCTTTCACGTGGAACGCGAACTGAACGCCGACCTGTTCACGATTCCCGAAGCCGAAACCTTCCGTCCGCGCGCCTACGCCGATCAGAACGAATATCGCCGCACCCACCGCCGCGGCCCGCGCGCATTGTGGCGCGAGCGAACGCACTTGGCGTCGCGGCGCAGCTTGGTGACGTGGGCGGCCGAACGGTTGCGGCAAGGCGCGCTGTGGTCGGCCCGGCTGTACGACTTCCCGCCGCAGATTGCGCATTTCGACCCGACGACCGGTTTTCTCTTTTATGCCGAAGGCTCTTGGGTTAAACGGTCGCCTGCCGCGCAACGCAAGCGAGCAAACGCGGCCGTCACGGCGCTGGTGGAAGCGCGCGCGAAACTCGCCCGCCGCAATATCGAATTGGTTACCGTCATCGCGCCGGATAAGGAAACCGTCTACCACGATTTGATTCCGGATTTGGCCGACCGCGCCGTGTACGAGGTGCTGGACGATTTTGTGAAACAATCGCGCCGCCGGGGCGCGCGCGTCGCGGAGGTTCATTGGGCGTTGGCGGACCGCCGCGCCACCCACTCCGACGACCTCCTTTATTTCCCCGACGACACACACCTCACCGCTTTGGGTACGCGAATTGTCTTCAATGAATTGCGGTCGGTGCTCGCCGAGCTAACCCAGTAAGTAGCGGCGCGCGGTGTACAGGACGCCGCCCAGTTGCCGCAGCTTGAGCATTTTCAGCAGATTCCACAGCACGCGCGGTCGTAGGTAGAAACGCAGAATGGCGAAGCGCTGAATTCGCTTGGCCGTTTTCGGAAGCAGCGGCGCGCCGTTGTGCGCCGTGAAAAAGTTGATGTGCGCAAAGTCGGCCCCGGCCTGGTGCATCTGGTCGCCCCACTTGCTGCCGGGTAGGGGCACGAAATTGCCGTAGTGGGCAAAATCGAGACCGAGCTTGGTGCTGTGGTGAATGGAGCGCTTAATTGTCGCCTCGTCTTCGCCGGGCAAGCCGATGACAAACAGCCCCTGGGTTTGCAGGCCCCGCGCCTTCGACCAGGCGATGATTTTGTCCAGGCGTTCGAATTCCACGGTTTTGCCGAAGTGGGTCGTTTCCGACAGTGTTTCGATGCCCAGGCTGATCTGGTAGCACCCGGCTCGCGTGAACAAGTCGATCAGTTCTTCATCCAGCGTGTTGACCATGACTCCGTTCGGGAACTTCCACGTCCAACGGCGACTGTTGGCGATTAGAGCTTCGCAAAAAGTCACGATATGCTCGCGCACCAAAGTGGGATTGTCGTCTTCGATATGAAATTCCCGAATGCCGTGCCGGTCGGCAAGCATCTCCATCTCGGCGATGACGTCCAGCGGGTCCCGGCGTCGAATGTCGCTGCCGAAAAGCCATGTCGTGGCGCAAAACGAACAGTTGAAAGGACAGCCGCGCGTCGTCATAATCGGCGCCACGGGCAACTCCCGCACAAAAAGCTGGTGCGGTATCGGCGGGTAGTGCTCCGGTTCGAGCAAATCCCACGCCACCCAAGGCAAGGCGTTCAAATCGCTGATGGCCTCAGCCGGGCCGGTGTCAATTACTTCGCCGTCCCGGGAAAAAACGAGGCCCTGCACTTCACTCGGGTCGCGCCCTGATTCCAACGTCGCGAGGAAGGCGGGCAGGCTTTCCTCACCCTCGCGCACGAAAGCGTAATCCGCCTGGAAATCCGTCAGGCTGCGCTGCGGATGAACCGATACGTGCGGCCCGCCAATTAGCAGCAGCGGCCGGGGGGACAGCGTGCGGATAGCCCGGCTGACCTCCAAGGCGTTGCTGAAGTTCGGCGTCATGACCGACAAGCCGACGTAGTCGGCGCGCCAGACGTCGAGTTCGGCGATCATTTTGCGGGTGGAAATGTGCCGCCGCGCCAAGTCGTAAACAAGTACCTCATGGCCTGCGTCGCGCAGTACCGCCGCCAATATGCCCAGCCCCAAGGGCGGCATGACGGTTACGGCTTCCGTGCTTGGAAAAACGAACGCGACGCGTGCCAATTCCTCTTCCTTCTTTCACTTTGGGGCGTCACGTTAACACGGCCCCCCAGGTTGGGCAAGTTTACGGAAATCATGGTAAAATTAAACGTTACAAAAAGCGCCCCGGCGATCGTGTGAATTGTCGGGGCCTAGCCCGAATTGCAGGGAGATCGGCATGTTGCTGCCCAGTCCAATGGAAAGCGTACGCATTCACGTGGAAGCGGACTACCCGCTGATGTACATCTTGACCTACGAAGAATCCCGCGTGCAGGCACACCTCACAATGCTTGCGGCGACGTTGCAGCCGGCGCGCAATATCTATATCTGGTCGACCACCGAAGGATACAATGACGGCCCCGACGGCCCCGGATATGCTTTGGGCGATCCCGTCGCCGCCATCGACCTGGCGATTGAAACGGTCGATGCGGGCCTCTTTATCCTCAAGGATTTCCACGCCTATCTCAAAGCCCGCCCCGACGTGGTTCGCCGTCTGCGCGACGCTCACAGCCTGCTCAAGGGAACCGGCAAAACAATTTTAATCCTCGCGCCGATTCTGACGATCCCACCCGAAATGGAAAAGCAAATCACCATCGTCGACTACCCGCTGCCCGACATGGTCGAGATCGGGGAAATCCTCGCCGACACCGTCGAAACAAGAAACATGCATGCGCTCGACAATCTCAACGCCCAAGACAGCGAGGCGCTGATTCGCTCCTTCCTGGGCTTGACCGCCGAGGAAACATCCGCCGTGGCCGGGAAAATATTGGCCACGCGCGGCACCTTCGAAATCTCGGCCATTGAGGAAGTGATCGAAGAGAAGCGACAACTGCTGCGCAAATCCGAAATCGTCGAATTTGTGCCCAACACAATCCGCATGCGTCACGTCGGCGGCCTGAATAATTTTAAGAAATGGGCCAAGATTCGTGCCCGCGGCTTCACGAAAGAAGCGCGCGATTTCGGCCTGCCGGTTCCAAAGGGCATTTTGATCACCGGCATTTCCGGCTGCGGCAAAAGCTTGGTGATTCAGGCGCTGGCCGCCCATTGGCGTCTGCCGCTGATGCGCCTGGACATGGGCCGCATTTTCTCCGACTTCGGCGGCTCGCCGGAAGAAAGCCTGCGTCGCGCCATCTTGACCGTCGAGGCCGTGGCGCCGGCGGTGCTTTGGATCGACGAAATCGAAATGGGCATCAGCGTCTTTTCCGACTCGGTGGAATCGGGATCCACCAGCCGCATCTTTGCTTCGTTCCTGACGTGGATGCAGGAGAAAAAAGCACCCGTGTTCACCGCCGCGACCGCCAACGACATCGATCGCCTGCCGCCGGAGATGATTCGTAAGGGCCGCTTCGATGAAATCTTTTTCGTCGATCTGCCCGACTACGCCGAGCGGGCCGAAATCTTCCGCATCCATTTGGAAAAGCGCGGTAAGAAAGCAAGCACCGTGAGCATCGAGGGTTTGGCCAAGAGCGCCGGAGGCTACACGGGCGCGGAAATCGAAACGGCGATTATCTCCGGTTTGTACGCAGCGTTCAGCGAGCACCGCGAACTGGAAATCTCCGACATTTATCGCGCGCTCAACGCCATGGTGCCGCTGTCGGTGACGATGAAAGAGGAAATCACCAAGACCAAGCGGTGGGCCGACAACCGCGCCGTGCGCGCCAACTAATCAAGCCACGCGACTCATCACGCCGGCCATCGTCGCCCGCACGCCGTGCGCAATGACGGTCCACAACACGGCGGCCGAACCCACGAGAGTTACGTCGTATCCCAACAGGGCGAGGATGACCGTATAACCCGCCGCGCCGATGCCGATGCCGCCCGGGACGAAGCTGAGAATAGAGGCGAGGCAGGCGAACATCGACGCCGTCGCGCTTTCTAAAAAGCCAAGACCGGGCAGAAATGTTCGCACCAAAATGAAGCTGGCCGTCATATCCAGCAGCCAACCGGCCACCGTCAGCAAACTGTTGGCCGCCAGCGTGTTCCGGTTGCCGAAGGGAATAAGCGCATCGCGAAAAGCGGCGAGGCCTTTGTGCAGACGGGCCGGCCAGCGGCCGGGCAGGCGGCCGACTAGAGCCATCGTCACGTCCAGCCGCCACAGCGCGACGATGAGCACTGCCAAGCCCACGCCGACGAACGAGCCGGCAAACGCGCCCGCGGTGCGGTAGACTTCCGATTCGGCGGGAGCGAGGCGCGCCAAGTTCCAGGCGGCCAAGCTGAAAAATGCCAGTACCACGAGCATGTCGATGACGCGGTCGACGATCAGCACTGCGAAACCGGTCGCGACCGGCACGTCATGCTTGGCCAACCAAACCGGGGCCAGCATTTCGCCGGTGCGGGCGGGCGTCAAATTGGCGAAAAAGGCGTTGAGGCTGTAGGCCCGAAGGCAGGCAAGGTAACTTGCCGGACGCGCCGCGCCGCGCAAAAACACGTACCATTTCACGGCTCGCAGGCTGATCATCGCCGCGAACACTGCCGCTGCGAGGGCAAGCGGTCCCTTTGGCGCCACCCGCCAGGCGCGCAGCATGTCGGCCGGCCCGATCCGCACAACCAACAACGCCAACAGGCCGGCGCCCACCAGCAGCAGTAACCAACGCCAAGGGGCGCGGCGGGGTGTTGGCGGCGGCGTTGCCAGAGTGTCTCCTTTGTTGCTACGTTTTGCGGCGCATATGGTATCACATTTACATGACACCACCGACCGAACGCGGAGCGGGTAACGGGATGAACCGGCGTATAACGATTTTGGCGATCGTGATTCTCCTTGCCCTACTAACGGCTCCGACCTGGTTCTACGATTACTTCCCGCGTGTCGACTCCGGCGCCTACGTGATGGGCGCGGCGAGTCTCGCCGACGGGCATGCGCCCAGGGTGCTTTCACACCCCATGCAGCCTCCGGCCACTTATCCCCCGGTGACGATGCTGTTGCTAACGCCCGCGTATCTCTTAACCGATGGCAGCGACGTGGCGATGCGCCTGACCATGGCGCTCTGCTGGCTGGCGGCCATGCTTCTGCTGGCGTGGCACTGGCAGCGCGATTGGCGCGGGAGTCGGCTGCCCGGCGTGCTTCTGCTGGCCGGCTTCAGCTCCATTTGGCTGTACGTCGGCCGTATCCAAAGCGAAGTGCCTTACCTGCTCGTCACCGTCGCGGCGCTTTATGCGGTGGAACGACTCAAACGCGACGACCGCCCTTTCGGCGGCCGCTGGGGACCACTGGCCCTGACGCTGGTGATCCTCGCCGGACTCACGCGGCAGATCGGTTTGATGCTGGCCTTGGGTGCGGCGGCGTACCTCGTGTGGGACCGGGCGCGACTGCGGCGCGGCGCGGTTTTGGCCGTGTTGTTCGCGGTCGTGGGCGCCTTGCCGTCCGTCGTGTTGTACGCGGTGACGCAACCCGGCCAATTCTCGCCGGAAAAAAGCAGCGTGCTGCGCCGCAACGGGTGGGACCCCGGGCAGGGCCAGATGTCGATGCTTTCCCGCGAGTTTGCCGGCCGCGTGAAAAGCAACATCCAAGTCAGCACCCAGTTGGCCTCGGGGGCGTTCTTCGCCATGGATTTCCCACCACAGCGCACCGCCGCTCGCGCGGCGCTCGTGATCCTGACGCTGCTACTTATCATCGGCTATGTCCGGCAATGGATTCGCGGGCCGACGGCCGCCGAATTCTACGTGCTGTTCTACACCGCGCTGTTGCTCGTCACGCCCTGGCTTGTCGAGACGCGCTTCTACACGGTTCTGATGCCGTGGCTCGCCCTCTACTTGATACTGGCCGTTGAGTGGATCGCCGGCGGGCTGCTGCGCGACAAGCGACGCGCGTGGATCGCCGGTTGCGCCGCTGCCGTCGTCATTGCCGCCGCGGCCATGGCCACCGCGCTGACCTATGATTTCGTGGACCGGTGGAGTCAAAAGGAAAACCCCGAAGCCGCCGCCTATCAGTGGGCGAAATCGCTCACCACCGCCGAGGATGTCGTACTGACCCGCGACCCCTTTGCTCTGTATGTTGTGACCGGGCGGCGGGCAATGAGCTACACGGCGGGCGAGCAGAAATACCAGCCGCTCTACCGGTTGCCGGGTTACCTGGCGGCCGGGGGGCGTCTCGACGCGGTTTTGTACCCGGTTGTCGAGAGGGAGGAAGTGGAGCGGCGGCTCACCGACGCCGGACTGCGGATGGGTGACCTGCAACGTCACGGTCGCTGGGCTTTCGGTCGCCTGCAGCAATAATCGGCCGGCCGCGGCCGGTCGCTTGACGCGTCGCGGGTCGCGGGGTACAAACCGCGGAAACCCGACTCACAGCGAGAGGATCGTTATGACACAAGTCGGTCGATACAAAATTATTTACGCCGGTTCCGTCAAAAACCTTCGCAGCCGCGTTCGCCCGACGCGAACCCGGCCCGGGGTCTTCTTATTCGAGTACACCGATGACTACTCGATTTTCGATTACGGCAAAATGCCCGACACGATTCCCGGCAAAGGCGCGACCGCGGCGGTGAGTTCCGCGTATTTCTTCGAGCGTGTCGCCTCGGCGGCGGCCTGGCGGCGGATGGCCGAATCCGACGTGTGGAAAAGCGTTCGGAACAAGGCCCTGCGCGACGAGTTGCTCGGCAGCAAGGCGTTGCGGCGGCTCAAGAAAAGCGGCATGCCCACGCACTACCGGGGCATCGTGGACGTCGACGGCAAAACGGTTTCGCTCGACAAGCTCAAGACGCCCAGCAACGTGATTGAAGTACACGCGGTGAACATCGTACATCCGCGGCCCACGTTTTTCGGCGGACGACGCATCTGGAACTACAACCACATCCACGACGAAATGAGCAATTTCCTTGTGCCGCTCGAGTGCGTATTCCGTTTCGGCCTGCCCGAGGGCAGCAGCCTGCTGCGCCGTTTGGCTAGTCGGCCCGACTACCACCTGGAACTGGGCCTGAGCAAAGCACCCAAGGCGGGCAGCATGTTGTCGCGGCCGATCGTCGAATATTTCAGCAAGCTAGAGCCGTCCGATCGCCTGCTTGACGCCGAATTGGCGCTGAATGTCTCGGGCCTGCGCAACGACGATTTTCTCGTTCTGTCGCATTACACGATGCTGCTGGCGCTCTTCCTTCGGTGGGAGTTCGCCAAGGCACAGGTGAAGCTGTGGGACGGCAAATTCGAATTCGTGCACATCGACGATTTGGCGCTGGGCGATGCGATCACGCCCGACGAATTGCGCTTGACACTGCGCGGCGTGCAGCTTTCCAAAGAGCCGATCCGCCAGTACTACCGCAAATACGAGCCGGGTTTCGTCGACGCCATGGGCCGCGCCGTCGCCATTGCCCAAAAAGTGGATAAGTCGCTGGCGAAAATCGTCAACGACGACCTCAAAAAGGCGCCGCCGAAAATGAACGCCGAGTTTCACGCCGCCGTGCGCGACATGTATATCGGCCTCACCGAAGCGGTCTGCCAAACCGGCTTGTTCGGCAGCGCGCCTTCGCTAACCGACGTGATGAAAACTTTCAAAAAGTTCGGAGTGGCGTAATGGCGTCCGGCGACGGCGGATACGACTTCGCCTCCTTGGAGTTGTCCATCGACGTCGACGGCAACTGGCAGCACCAGGACATCGTCATCACTCACGAGCGCGTGCTGGCGATGCTCTACCTCGCGCTGCAAAAAATGGGTGACGGCTATTTCGTCTGCACCGAAGGGCTCTGCCTGCCGGTGCGCGTGGCCGACTGCCCCTACGTCGTGCTCGCGGTGCGGCACGAGCCCGAGCAGATCACCCTGCTGCTCACCAACGGTCGCCACGTGGCGCTCGACCCGGCCGGTTTAACCATCGACGCTGACAGCGTGCCGCGCTGCACGATCGACGCCACGGGCGTGACGGCGCGTTTCTCGCGCGCCGCGTGGTCGCAACTCGCCGAGGCAATCGAGGACACCGGCGACGGCGGCTTTGTCTTGCGCGTCGGCGATCGGAAAGTTCCCGTCACACTGGTTGGGTAGTTGCCGCGTCTATTGCGGCGTTGGGCTGGTTGCCACCGCGTCGATCGCGTCTTGGTAGTTTTTATCGATCTTGTCTTGAAAAGCTTCCGTGTTTTTTCTTGCGTTGTGTAAAAACGAATCGTCCGGCGAATCATCCCCCAAGTCCTCGAGCGTCATATCGCCGCCCTCAACCAGATTCTTCCATAGATCCGCAATGCGGCCGCTTCCCGACGAGAAGAAATCGCGACCGCCTTGAAACTGCAGCGCCACGGCCATCAGCGCCGCGACAATCGCCGCCGTGATGATCGCCGAGAGGATCACCCGCTTGAGAAAACGAACCATCATGATCGTGTCCGTATCAGCGCCACGATTCCCGCCACGCCGAAGAGCACGTGCGGTCCCCACGCCGCCACCAAAACGGGCAGGGCGCCCGAACGACCCAGGGCGAGCGCGAATCCCAGTACGATCCAATAGACCACGCCGATGATCACCGCCAAGCCGATACCGAACGCGACGCCTCCCTGGCGGCCGCTGCGAATCGCCCACGGAATGCCCAGCAGCGCCATGATCGCCGTGACCAATGAGAAGCTGATCTTGCCGTGCAGGTCCACGCGATACTTGCGCACGTCGAAACCTTCGGATTTCAGGTCGTTGATATAGGCCAGCAAGTCGCGCACGCCCATTTGCTCCGGGTCCTTGCGGTATATCAACAGATCCTCGGGGGTTTCCGGCAGGTCGATGGCTTGTTCCTCGAAAGCGCTTTCGGACAGCAACCGGCCGCGATCGAATTTCCGGACCACGCCGGAGACGGCCCGCCATTGGTCATCGGCCCACACGGCGCGCTCGGCGTCGATGCGCTCCCGCAGCGAGAAGCCCTCGTCGAAACGGTAGATCTGCAGGCGATGCAACGAGTTTTCCTCCGGGCGAAAACGACCGATGCGATAAATGGCGCCGGGGCTTTTGTACCAGAAATCCTTGTCACGGATTTTGACGCGCCATTCCTGCTTTTTGATGTAGACCTTCTTCACGTACTTCATTTTCGTGGTGGCCGCCGGGACGACGAACTCGTTGATCGCAAACGCGCCGCCGGCGAGCACCAGCGACCACAGCAGAATCGGCAGCACAATCGTCGGCACCGATACGCCGCCGGCCTTCATCGCCGTGATCTCGCTGTTGCGCGACATGATCGCCAGCACCAGCAGCGTCGAAAGCAACACCGATACCGGCAGGAGTTGGAAAACGATAGTCGGTATCTTGTACAGGAAGTAGAGCAGCACGTGCACGAAAGCCGGGTCGCTGCGGAAGAAGTTGCCCGCGCGGTCGATGAAGTCGAACACCAGGTAAATGACGATCAGTGCGCCCAGGCATAGCCCGAAGAGCCTGAGAAATTCGCGCGACACGTAGCGGGCCAGCACGCTCATGAGTCGCTTTCCCCGTCGCGACGAACGCCGAATTTCGCGCGGAACCAGGCTCCCGTCGCGGCGGACCATTTCGACGCTTTTTCCAGCAGCCAGATCGGCCGCTCGTTCGCCTTGCGCTGCAGCAGGTACGCCCCGAACGCAACCATCAAGACGTTGGGAACCCACATCGCAACCGCCGGGTGCACGAGGCCCTTCCAACCCATGTTCTCCCCGGCGCGAAACAGCAGGTAGTAAACGCACAGCACCACGATGCTGGTCGAAAAGCCGCGGCTGCGCCCGGAACGCGGCGGGCTGATACCCAACGGCAGGGCGATCAAACCGAAGGCCAGGCACACGAAAGGCATGGCGATGCGCCGATGGTACTCGGTCCACGCGCGGCGCCGTTCGTAATCTTTGTCCGTGCCCTCCAAGCTCGCGACGTACGCCGCCAATTCCCCCATATCCATTTCCAGGTAGGTGTGGCGAAGCTTGTCCCCGCCGCCCATCACCTCGCCCAGGTCGACCTGAATGCGATAAGTGCGAAACTGGACCGTTTCATAAACGCCCGGTTCCCCCGGGTCGGTGCGGTGAACGACGCCGTCCTCCAACTCCAGCAGCAGCGTATCCTCGCGGCCGCTGTCGAGCAGGCGACCGAGCGCGGCGGTGACGATGATCGGCGCGTCTTGCTGCCGTTGGTCGGCCAGGAAGATGCCCTCCATCTTGTCTTCCTCGGGCACCAGGTGATGCACGTAGAGCGTCATGTCCTCCAGCGAGTCGTTGAACACATGCTCGACGATGGCCACCGTCGCCTTTTGGCGTCCCAATTCGATGAGCATGTTTTTGAAACCCGCCTTACCCCACGGGTCGGCGTAAAGCGCAAGGAAAGCCGTCGCGACGGCCATCACGATGCTGAGAAAAAGGATCGGTGGATAGAGTTGCACCAGGCCGATGCCGCCGGCCTTCATCGCCGTGATTTCACTTTCCGAGGACAGCCGGCTGACGGCCAGCAGCACCGCCAACAAGAAACTCATCGGAATCGTAAACGTGAAAAAGGGCGGGAAAATATAAGCGAGCAGCAGGCCGATGTCGGCCAGCGCGACACCATAGGAAACGATCAACTCGGTGAGCTTCAGCAACTGAAACATCAGCAGCACGAAGCTGAGGATCACCAAGCCGATGACAAACGGCCCGAGCACCTCGAAGACGAGGTAGCGAAAAAGGGTGCGGCTCATGGTTTGAGAGTGTAGCGGCTTGCCGAAGGGATGACAAATTCCTGAATTAGAAGTCTTCCAGCTCGTAGCTTTCGAAACGGGTATATTCCCGGTGGAAATAGAGACCGAGCAGGCCGGTCTGCCCCATGCGGTTTTTGCCGATGATCAATTCGGTCACGTTTTCCTTCTGGTCGTTGCCGGGCTTGGCGCGATCGTCCTGCAGTTGATCCTTGGTCCAATAGACCGCTTCGCGATACAGGAACATGACGATGTCGGCGTCCTGCTCCAGCGCTCCGGATTCCCGCAAGTCGGAAAGGCGGGGCCGCTTGTTGTCGCGGGACTCCAACGCCCGGTTGAGCTGCGCCAGCGCCATCACCGGGCACTCCAGCTCCTTGGCGATGGCTTTCAAGCTGCGGCTGATTTCGGCGATCTGCTGCTCGCGGCTGTCGATCCGCCGCGCGCTGGTCATGATCTGCAGGTAATCGACCACGATCATGGCGATGTCGCCCTTGTCGGCGCGCAACCGGCGGGCCTTGGCCTTGATTGTGTTCACGTTGGTGCCCGCGCTGTCATCGACGAAGAGCGGCAATTCGCCCAGTTCCCCCGCGGCATTGGCGATTTGCGTGTAATCCTGATCGGACAACTTGGACTTGTGCACTCTGTCGGCGGGGATGCGGGCCCAACTGGTCAGCAGGCGCAGCCCGAGTTGAATGGCGCTCATTTCCAGTGAGAAAAACAGCACCGGTTTCCGTTCCGCAACGGCCATGTTGAGCGCCACGTTTAGCGCCAGGCTCGTTTTACCCATCGCCGGGCGGGCGGCGACGATCACCAATTCGCCGGGCTTGAAACCGTTGGTCAGACGGTCCAGGTCGGCGAAGCCGCTGGCCAGTCCGGCCAATCCGCCACCGTGCTCCGCGCGTTCGTCGACGTAGCGCAGGGCGTCGCTGATAACGTGTTCCAGCGACTCGTAGGGCGAGCCAACCCGTTCGCGCGTGACGTCGAAAACCAGCCGCTGCGCCTGATCGACGATCTGCAGCGTGTCGAGGGTTTCCTCGTCCTCGCTACGGCCCTCGAAAATTGTGCCTTGAATGGATTGCGTCACCGCCAACAAGCGGCGTAGCAGCGCCTTTTCGGCGACGATCGTGGCGTAATGGGCGATGTTGGCGGCGGTGTAGACTTCTTCTTCGATCCGGTCGATGTACTCCACGCCGCCGATTTCATCGAGCATGCCTCGCTCGGCGAGGGCGTTCTTGAGCGTCACCGGATCGATGGGCAGGTTTTTTTCGCGCAGCGTGCATTGCACATCGAATATCTTCTGATGGCGGGGCGAGTAGAAATCGCCCGGACTTACGAAGTCACGGACGACGTCGATTTTGTCTTGTTGAAATAGGATGCCGCCGAGCACGGCCACTTCGGCCGTCTCGCTGTTGGGAGGAACGCGTCGTTCAATGGGGGTGACGTTGCGTCTGAGCGGCGGACCTGCCATCGCGTGCTCCTGCTCCTTTCGGTGCGGTCAGCCGCAAGCGGCGGGAATCACGCTTCCTTGGCGGTAACCCACACTTTGACTTCGGCATTAACGTCGCGGTGCACTTTGACTGTGACGGTAAACACGCCGGTGGTGCGAATCGGCTCGGCCAATTGGATTTTCCGGCGATCGATATCCAAGCCGGCCTCGGCTAACTTTTCAGCGATCATCGCGCTGGTTACCGAGCCGAAGAGACGTTCCTCTTCGCCGACTTTGGCGGTGATGCGCACTTGTGCTTGTTCGATGCGCTTGGCCAGCGTTTCCGCGTCGGCCATGACGCGTTTCATTTTGGCTTCGATCCGCGTGTGCTCGTGCTGCAGCCGAGCGACGTTGCGCGTCGTGGCCTCCACCGCGAGTCCTTTGGGGATCAAGAAATTGCGGGCGTACCCATCCTTCACATTGACGACTTCGCCGATGTTTCCTAAATCGATTACGTCCGCACTCAAGATGACCTTCATCGTATTGCCTCCGTATCCGAAGCTAAGTCCCGTTGTTTTCCTTTTCGTCTTGATCCCGCTGCGCGGCGTCGCGCGCCACCGACCGGCCCCGCCAGTCGGTCCAAAATTCCATCAATCCCAGGACCGGCACGACTGCCGGCAAACCTTGGGTCAAGACCATGAAGTAGGTCAACCCCCGCAACAAGCGCGGGAAACGCCACCGCTTCATGAAAAACGACATCACACCCAGTCCCTGCAAAACGTACGGGACCAGCGAGATGAGCACCAAGTTCAAACAGACGTAGAACAATGGCGCCACTGCATCCGTATCACGACCTACCATGGGCAGGATCAAGTATGGCAGCAAACCAAGTGCCGGTAAAAGTACCGCCCAGACGGCGATATCCGGAACGCGCCAGCGGTTAAACTCCGCATCTCGTAACGCCGGCAAAATCCGCCGCGCCAACAGCACGTTGACCAACACCAAACCCACGATGGCAAAGGTTGCCATGGAAGGCAATACCCGAAAGATCGTCCACACCAACAGATGTTTCTGAGCCTTGAGAGCATTGAGATCGGCCAGTTGCTCGCCGCTGATCTGCGAACTCAACATCACGATGTATTGATCGAAGGAGAGCCGGAGCTGAATCAGCCAGGTGAAACCGACGTCCACCAAGCTGTGCCCGGAGAGCACCTGCAGGGCCAAGTACTGTCCCACCGTGCCCAAGAAAGCGAACGCTGCCGCTCCGATGAACAAGCGATCCACCGCGATGGATTTGCTACCGTAATGCCAAAGAACAATGCCGAGTCCGGCGATTCCTACGCCGATTGCCAACCCGGCGCCAGCCACAGTCGTCCAACTTGCGTCCGGCACAATCGCCGCCAATAGGCCGACGAATACTCCCAAACCGGCCGCGAGAATCAGGCTGCGCCTGAACCCCGCGCGACGCGCCACACTTACGACGACCACCGGAGTCACCAGCAGACCGGCAAAAAGAAAATTGCCGATCAAAAACGCGAGCAACTCCGTTGTCCCCACGGTCCGCGCCCCCCGTGCGTAACCCCGCCTACACCGTCGAACTAGTGTACGGCATCAACGCGATGTGACGGCTTTGCTTGATCGCCATCGTAAGCTTGCGTTGGTGCTTGGCACAAACTCCCGTGATGCGACGCGGAATAATCTTGCCGCGCTCCGTTATAAAGCGCGAGAGCATTTTCGGGTCTTTATAGTCAATCACAATAGTCGGGTCGGCGCAAAACTGGCACACCCGACGTCGACCGAATCCACGTTTCCGACCACGAATCATCGTATTTCCTCCACTGGCCGCAAAGGGCCGCGTTTGATGTCACTTAAAACGGAATATCGTCATCTTCAAACGAGGGTGGCGCATCGTCGACATTGGCGCTGCGTGAGGGTTCACTCGAGCGCCGGGAACCCCCTTCACCGCGGGAGCTGACGAAGGAGAAGTCCGAAATCCGCACTTCAACCTTGCTGCGCTTCTCACCCTGTTGGTTTTCCCAGCGGTTCTGGACCAACTCGCCCTCGATGAGCAAAGGGTCGCCTTTGCCCACATATTTCGACAGTGCTTCAGCGCGGTTGCCGAACATCACGGCGTCGAAGAAGTGGGCCTCGTCTTCCCAGGTGTCACCCTTTTTGACCCGACGGTTTACGGCCAACGCAATCTTTACGACCGCCGTACCGCCGCCGGTATAACGAATTTCCGGATCGCGGGTTAAGTTACCCATCAAAATGACGCGATTAAAACTGGCCACGACACACTTCCTTTATTAATCGTCGGTTTCTTTTTTGTCTTCCGACTTCGTTACCTCGGTGTCGTCATCATCATCGTCGTCGTCATCGTCGTCTTTATCATCGTCATCGTCTTTATCATCGTCGTCGTCTTTGTCATCATCGTCGTCATCATCATCGTCATCTTTGTCGTCGTCGTCTTTGTCATCGTCGTCGTCCTCAGACACAGGTTTGTCCTCAGACACAGGTTCGTCCTCAGGCACAGGCTTGTCCTCAGAGACAGGTTCGTCCTCAGGCACAGGCTTGTCCTCAGAGACAGGTTTGTCCTCAGGCACAGGCTTGTCCTCAGACACAGGTTCGTCCTCAGACACAGGTTTGTCCTCAGACACAGGTTTGTCCTCAGACACAGGTTTCTCGGCACTCGCAGTGGCCGCGGCTTCTTCGGCTTCGGCCCTGGCGAGACGCTCGGCTTCCCGTTTGGCGACATCGGCCATCCAACGCTCCTGCTCACTCCGCTCGGTCTCAACGTCGATCTTATCGGCGATCTTGACGGTCAAGAAACGGATGACTTCGGCGTGGATTTTGAGGTTACGCTCCAATTCGGCGATCAAGGTCGGCTCGGCGACAAAAGTCAGTAGAACGTAGACGCCCTTACTGCACTTCTTGACCTCGAATGCGAGCTTCTTTTTACCCCAGACGTCTTCCTTCACCACAAACCCGCCATTTTCCGTGATGATGTCACAGAATTTGGCGCGCGCGGCGTCGGTTTTTTCCGGAGCGCTATCGTGTTTCAGAATATAGAGGGTCTCATATTTTCGCAGCATCGGTCCTCCTTTCGGCCACTGCGGCCCCAAGCATTACAAACGCAGCCTGGAGCAAGGAGACATCGACTACGCTTTGGCTCTGTAAAAACCAAAACCAAGAGGGCGGAAACATACACAACCTCTTCTGCCTTTGCAAGGCCGGTCCCGGTCTTTTTCAAACAAATACCAAGCAGCAACCGCGCGGCCCGGGCCGCCGAAGCTCAAGGCCAAAAAAAAGGCGACCCCGAAGGGCCGCCTTTGCGTTTTGTATATCGTTGATTACACGAGTAACGGTGCGATCACCAGGCTTACAACACTCATCAGCTTGATGAGAATGTTCATGGCCGGGCCGCTGGTGTCTTTGAAGGGATCGCCGACCGTGTCGCCCACGACCGCCGCTTTGTGCGCGTCGGAGCCCTTGCCGCCGAAGTTACCTTCTTCGATGTACTTCTTGGCGTTATCCCACGCGCCACCGGCATTGGCCATCATCAGCGCCATGAACACGCCGCAGACCAACGCGCCGGCCAAGAAACCACCTAGCGCTTCCGGACCGACAATGAAGCCGACGAGGATCGGAGCGATCACCGCCGCGATACCCGGCAGGACCATTTCCTTCAACGCGCCGTCGGTGGCGATGGCTACACAGGTTTCCGAATCAGGTTCGCCGGTGCCTTCCATAATGCCGGGGATTTCACGGAACTGCCGCCGTACTTCTTCGACCATCTGGCCCGCGGTGCGGCCCACAGCCCGCATCGTCATTGCGGCCAGCAAGAACGGCATGATGCCGCCAAGGAACATGCCCACGATAACCAGGTTGTTGCTCAACGACAGAGCCACCGGATCCAGTTTCGTCACCGTCATGAAGGCGGCGAACAGCGTAATCGCGGTCAAGGCCGCCGAGCCGATCGCAAAGCCTTTGCCGATCGCGGCGGTCGTGTTGCCCAGCGAATCCAAGCGGTCGGTGATCTTGCGCACGTCGTCGCCCAGGCCGGCCATTTCAGTGATGCCGCCGGCGTTATCGGCTACCGGACCGTACGCATCAACCGACATCGTCACGCCGATCGTGGCCAGCATCGCCACCGCCGCGAGGCCAATGCCGTACAGGCCTGCGAAGTAGTGGGAGATGCCGATTGCCAACGCGATGACGAACACCGGCGCCGCAGTCGATTCCATGCCGGTGGCGAAGCCGTGGATGATCGTCGTCGCGGCACCTGTTTGGGCGGCTTCGGCGATTTTCACAATCGGCTTGCTGGAAGTGTAGTACTCGGTAAGCAGGCCGATCGCCACACCGGCGAGCAGGCCGAAGACCGTTGCCAGGAAGGCGCCCCACGCCCAGCCGGTGCCGCCGAAGAAAACCATCGCCAACACGAAGGAAGCTACGATGAACACGCCGCCTGCGTACCAGGTAGCCTTGTTCAACGCTGCCGACGGATCCTGGTCCTTCAGCTTCTCAATCTGCGACGAGCCGTACTTCGACGCGAGAAGTCCGAACATGATAAGGAAGAGCGGGAAGGCGATGAAGTTGAGCCGTACGTGTTCGGCCAACTGCGTGCCTTTGGCACTGATATCCATCGACGCTGCGATGGCGACGGTACCGACGATCGACCCGACGTAGGACTCGAACAAGTCGGCGCCCATGCCGGCCACGTCGCCGACGTTATCGCCCACGTTGTCGGCGATGACAGCGGGGTTGCGCGGATCGTCTTCAGGAATTCCGGCTTCCAATTTGCCGACTAGGTCGGCGCCGACATCGGCTGCTTTTGTGAAGATGCCGCCACCCACACGAGCAAACAGCGCGATCGAACTGGCGCCCATCGCGAAACCGCTGATGATGCTGGCGAATTTTGTGAACGTGGCCGGTACGTCAGCAGCGAATACCGGATAGAGGAAGAACAGACCCAGGCCGATCAAGCCCAGGGCCGCGATCGCCATACCCATTACGTTGCCGCCGGCAAACGCCATGGCCAAGGCCTCGCCTTGCCCCTTTGTCGCCGCTGCCCAACTGGTGCGCACGTTGGCGCTGGTCGCCGCGGCCATGCCGAACCAACCGGCCGCCATCGAGGCACCGGCGCCGCACAAGAAGGCGACGGCCGTCCAGTGGTATTCCATAAACAACCACAGCAGGACGAATACGACGGCGATGAAGATCGCCAAAATGCGGTATTCCCGTTTCAGGAAAACCATCGCACCGGCGTGGATTTTTTCCGCCAAGGCGGTCATTTTCTCGTCGCCGGGATCAGCGGCTTGAATGCGCTGATACACCGTCCACGAGTAGTAGAGGCCGTATACTCCCAAGAGGGGAGCAAAGAAGGCCAATAAGTCGGGTAGAAAGTCCCAATTGTACATAACGTGGCTCCTCCTTTACCTAGCGTAGTCTGACGCCGTACCTCGGCGCCGTTTCACTGGCTGATACTGTTGAATACGTTCATCGCCGCGTCGGGTCCTTCGACAATCCAATGCCAAGCCGCGTCGGCGGCGATTTCAAACCTTGTTTCGTGAAACCGCTTTTCTTCTTCGGACACTTGCGCCAACACGTAGTCGGACAAGTCCATCCGTGCGTCGTCTGGACGTCCCACTCCATACCGCAAGCGATCAAAGTCGGAATTACCTAGCAAGTTGCGTATGGAGTTTAGTCCTTTGTGTCCGGCCGTTCCACCACCTTTTTTGATGAGAATCCTACCGGGATCCAAATCGGCGTCGTCGTGGATCACGAGCAAATCGGCCGGGCTCAGCTTGTAGTAATTCAGGACCGGCGCAACCGCGCGCCCGGATTTGTTCATGTACGTCTGCGGCTTCATTAAAAGGACCGCGCCGTCACCGACGCGGCCCTGTGCGATGTCCGAAGAAAACTTCGTTTGGGAAAATGAGACGCCCATGCGTTCGGCAAGACGTGCGCAAATCTCGAACCCGACATTGTGCCGGGTGTGGCGATAGCGCGCGCCGGGATTACCGAGACCGCAGACGATTCTCATGGCATGCCTCTTGTTTTCCCTATTCTTCCGATTTTTTATCGCCGGCGGCCTCTTCGCCTTCGGCTTCTTCACCTTCGGCCTCTTCGCCTTCGGCTTCTTCACCTTCGGCTGCGACCGTCTCTTCCGGCAGATCCAGGCCGTGCGTGCTTTGCGCGGTGCACAGCGGGTAATCATCCGGCAGCTCGGTTTCGACGCCTTCGGGTAACGTGATATTCCGCAAGTGCAGCGTTTGGCCGAGTTCCAAATGACTGGCGTCGACTTCGATCTCCGAGGGGATCTGCGTCGGCAGGCATTGCACGGCCAGCGAACGATGCTGCACATCCAGCAGAGCGCCGGTCTTCTTGATTTCCTCGGCGCCGTGAATGACCAGCGGCACGTCGACGGTAATCTTGCGGTCCAAGCGCACCGAGGTCAGATCGAGGGTCATGGCGCGACCGGAGAGGTGGTGACGTTGCATTTCCTTGATGATGAACACCTTGCCGCTCAACCCTTCAAGACCCTCACCGTCAAGGTTGATCAAGGCGTGGTTCCAATTGCCGCGCCGAATCAAGTCCTCGACCAACGAATAGTCGACGGTGATCGATTCGTTCGGCAAATCCTTCCCGTAGACGTTGCCGGGGATTTTTCCGGCGGCACGGAGCTTGCGATTAGCGCCTTTGCCCGTGTCGACACGTCTTTCCACTGTCCATTTAACTTGGTCCATAATTCATTCCTTCCAGCCGGTTTCCGCAGCGCGCGTCGCGTCCGCAGGTTCCCGGAGTCGATTAAATCAATCGGACGGCCATCCGCCGCCCGTTGTTAACTGTAAGATTCCACATCGGGGAACAAGCTCGATACGCTGCCCCGCGAGTGTACATTCATGATCGCCTGGGCCAGCAAACCGCTGACCGACGCGACCGTTATTTTGCCGCATGCCCGCGCATCTTCGCGAAGCGGCACCGTGTCGGTGACAATCAGCGCGTCGATGCGATCCACGTTCGGATTCACGGTGCTCTTCTTCATCAGGTTTTCCACCGCGGGCGGGCTGAGAATCGGATGCGTGATGCACGCGAATACCTGCGTTGCGCCTTCTTCGCGCAGTTTGTCCGCCGCCTTGGACAACGTGCCGGCCGAGTCGACAATGTCGTCGACCAACACCGCCGTCTTGCCCTCGACGTTACCCACGAGGTTGACTTCCGCCACATGACCCGGCTGTGTCCGCCGTTTGTCGATGATCGCCAAACTCGCTTCCTTGTCGCTGTCGCGATCCAGCATGTGAGCCAGGTAACGCGCCCGCCGCACGCCGCCCGCGTCGGGGCTGACCACCACGATGTCATCCACCGTACAATCGGTACAAGCGTTGAATGCAGTGATCAACGTTTCGGCCGCGTACAAATTATCCACGGGCACATCGAAGAACCCCTGAATCTGTCCGGCGTGTAAATCGACCGTCACGACTCGATCAGCGCCGGCGGTCGTGAGCAGGTTCGCTACCAGCTTCGCCGTGATCGGCGAACGAGCCGCGACCTTCCGGTCCTGACGTGCGTACCCATAATAGGGCACAATCGCCGTAATTCGCTCGGCGCTGGCGCGCTTGCACGCGTCAATCATGATCAACAGTTCCATGATGGTTTGATTGACGTCGGGACAGGTGGACTGCACGAGATACACATCCATCCCGCGCACACTGACGCCGATCTTCACTTCGATTTCGCCGTCCCGAAATCGACGTATCGTCGCCGGGGAGACCGGCACCGCCAAATGCGCGGCGATGTCCCTGGCCAACTGCGGGTGCGCCGTTCCCGTGAAAAGTCGAATCAAACTAGAGTCGAGAAGAGCTTCCTTTTTCATGGGTCTAAAAGGTCCTTCGTATTGGGTGTCGCACGTAACGCCCGCCGCCAGATAGCCACTACGCCGTCATGGCAAACGGGACACCTTGAATGCCGCAAAATCACGAGATGTAAATAACTGTTTCTATATCCTTAACCACCACGCTCGGTGCGGTCATGCTACCGTAACTGTCGGGCGCGTTCGAACGTCGCACATTATTGACTGGGGCGGTAGGACTCGAACCTACAATGCCGGGTTCCAAAGACCCGTGGCTTACCATTAGCCCACGCCCCACCAATCGGTTTTTCTTTCGGCGCTTCTTTTAGCGGAACGCTGTGCTTTCGGTCGGAACTGTCACGTTCGGGCGGTTTCTCGGCCGATCTTAAAGGAAAGACAGAGGTCCAACGTCGGCTTGGTTACACTTCCTCACCGACAGCGTAATCGCCCTCCGCCAGCGCTCGATTGTACTCATCGAGCACCGCGGTCTCGATTTTCATCCGCATCTCTGCATTAAGCGGATGGGCGACCTCTCCAAACGTGCCGTCTTTCTTTTTCTTACTGGGCATCGCCACGAACAGACCCTTATGGCCTCGAATGATCTTCATGTCGCGGACGATGAAACAGTTGTCGAAGGTCACGGTTACGAAGGCTTTGAGACGATCTTCGTCTCGGAGAAATACGCGGACATTCGTGACTTCCATGGGGCCCTCCCGACGTTCTTTTACGCTGTGTCACATGCAAAAGCCCACCAGTTTCGCTGCCTGGCAACCTCACACGCACGCTCCGCTTGTTTGCGCTCGTTGTAAATGCCAAAGACCGTCGGACCGCTGCCGGTCATCAACACACCGACAGCTCCCTGCTCGCGCAAAAAAGCTTTGCATTCAGACACTTGCGGCATAAGCCGCGTCGCAGGGTCTTCCAGGTCGTTGCGCAACAAAGCACAAGCCGCATCCTGGTCCCCGATGGAAGGCGGTAGCTTATTTAGCTTCACCTTTTGTGTCAAGGGCCAGTTGAGCGCGCGGTAAACTTCCGGCGTGGACAATCCACGCTCCGGTTTCACCAGCGCAAGTGCGATGCCGGCTTTCACATGATATGGATTCAAACGCTCACCGACCCCCTCCGCGAGACACGCCGACTCGGCCAGAAAAAAAGGCACATCCGCGCCCAATTCCAAAGCCAACGCCGACAATCGCGCATCGTCTATCTCCACTTTCCACAACTGACGCAAACCCATCAGGGTCGCTGCCGCATCCGACGAACCGCCACCTAACCCGGCGGACGCCGGAATTCGCTTCTCTAAATGTATCTTTGCTCCGAGATCCACGCCGGCCGCCTGCTGCAACGCCTTGGCCGCGCGCACGACCAAGTTCGTGCCGTCGGTCGGAATGTTGGGGCTGTCGCAGGAAAACTCGATATCTCGAGTCTTTGTAAGGTGGAGGCTTAAACGATCTGCCAGGGAAATCGGTACCATAATGGACCGCAGCAGATGGTATCCGTCCGCTCGTCTTCCGACAATCTCAAGACGTAGATTAATCTTAGCTGGAGCATCTTGATGCATACTATATGTTTACCTTAATAATTTTCTGGGGTCAAAGGGGTACATAGAAAATATTATCAGGTCATATTCGACCACCTCTCGCGCAAAATAGCCGCGAGCACCGGGAGGCTCAAAGGCTCCCATAAAGAAAAGCCAATTGCTTCCCCGAGTGCCACTTTTAAGGAGAAACTTATTAAGATTGAAATCACGTAACCGTAAACGCCAATTTTTTTCTGCTTCCAGATTGCCATCGAAAAAATAAGAACCGCGCCGGAAAGGGCCGCGAAGATAACAACCGATAAACGCGGCTCGGTCAGCAAACGCAGAAGGTAATCGACAAAGGTAATGAAGCCAAGAATCGCGATGGCGAGCAATACGGTCGGCAAGACGCCGCCAAATTCCGCATCGGATTCGGTCGGGCCTGTATTTTTATTCGGCGCCGGTGCTGACAATTCGAGATGCTTTCCGCCAAAAGGCGCGTAATTAGACAATCACCTTGAGCGTTGATTGCCCAAGGCGAATTTCATCGTTGTTGGCCAGCACCGCTCTTTTCACCCGCCGTTCGTTGACAAACGTGCCGTTGGCCGATTCCAGATCCTCGATCAACAGCCCGACGCCGCCGCGTCGCACTTCGGCATGGCGGGACGAAACGTGCTTGTCGTTCAAACGAATGTGGCACTGCTTGCTGCGGCCAACCACTTGTCGGCCTTCGCCAATCAAAAACCTTTTGCCCACATCCTCACCTTCCACACATTCTAAAAACGGGTGCTGTTGCTGGCCGCTCTGCTTCGTGTACAGCGATACCATCAAATCATGCTCATCCATGACCACCGTATCACCGCCGGTTTTGTCTTTCGACATCTCGGGACTCCTTCGCGTCTCTGCAAACGCGCCGCGCGTCTAGGGCAGGTTGCCGACGAAAGTCTGTTTCGTATCGTCGTCGACATTACCGCCGACGCGCAAAAAGAAGCGATATTCGCCAATGATGATTTCGTCGCCGCGATGCAGCGGAGTGCGGGTCGAAATACGTTGACCGCCAACGAGGACTCCGTTGACGCTCGCCGAATCCTCGATCGCGACGCTGTCACCATCGACATGGAAAATGCAATGCTGCCGGCTGACGCTTTTGTCCAACAACACGATGTCGTTGGATTCTTGACGACCCACCGAAACCGCACCTTGCTCTTTGAGTGGATACGATAATATCCGCCCTAAATCATCGGTCATTTCAAGACGGTACATGGCAACCCCCCTACCGATAGCCCAAACCATTTCGCTCGTGCAATGTTAGTGCGTCAAATGAAGATTCAATACCACTCTCCAAGTATACCGATTTCCTCGCCGTGCGCCAATGGGGCATCCTGTTTCCTGTAAACAGGCGACTTGACGAAAATTCGCCAAGACATTCTAATGCCCAAGTTGTAAATCTAATAGGATAACGATAACCGACGTTTGGTAGCGGGCCGAAGCCTTGTGCAACGTCGCCGTGGTGAAATAAGCAGTTTCCCCCGGCAAAAGGGGTCCTCTGTGAACCGTACTGTGCTGCTCGTTGATGAAAACCTCGACCTACTGGGCAAAATGGCCACGTTCTTAGAAGACTTTGGCTATTTGGTTCAAATCGCCCCTTTGCGCAAAGAATGTCTCGGTAAAATCAAAGCCTTCAATCCGGGCTTGATTATCACTCGTCTGCAACTCCCGGACGGCGACGCGCTGACCATGGCCACCGATATCCGAGAATTCTACGACAGTGAAGCGCCCGTGATTGTCATGGCTAGTGCCAAAGAAATTGACTTCTATCGCCGAAAACCCGAAGCCAAAACCGTACAGGATTGGATCCGATGGCCGATCGAAAACATGGACCTCTACAACAAGGTCAGCGAATGGTTGGGGAAAACCGTTGACCCCGATCAGCTTTCGGTGGCCGGCGAGGCCAAACCCTCCACGAGAAAACCGCGGCCGCCCAAACCGCAGGCGTCCAAACCTATCGACCATCCGAAGCCGGGTCCGGCCGAAGTTATCGGCAACTTAACCCGCACGCCCGTGGCGCGGTTGCTACGCCACTTGGCCGGTCGGCACGATACCGGGGTACTCACCCTGAACCATCCGCCTCGGCGCGTGCAGGTGCACCTAGAGAACGGGATCATCGTCAACGTTTCCAGCAACTACATTCCCGATTTATCACTCGGCATTATGATGGCGAAAAAGGGCGAGATAGCACCCAACGAACTTTCCGGGGCGCGTAAGCGCTGGCAGCGAACCGGCGGCCTGTTCGGGCAAATCCTGCTTTCCATGCAACTGGTAAAAGAATCTGTCTTACACAAAACCCTATTGGAACAACGGCTAAAAAAAGTCATCTCCCTTTTCGATTGGCATTGGCGCTCCGGCACGTTTCGTTTCGAGCGCGACCCGAACCTGGTCGAACCCGCGCAGGAGTTTCGCCTTCGAGTCGAACCCGCCGTGATCGAAGGCATCCGTTCCTGCTACGACCGCGAACGTCTGATGATGGTGTTCGGCAAGAACCACCGGCTGTCAGCGCCGGTGAAACTCGCCGTGACCGATGCCTCGGAAATATTGGGTCAAATGAGCAGCGAGGATTTGCAGAACGTGATTGACGCCATCCGGACCGGCCATAGCCTCAAACAAGCAATACTCGTGGCCGGGATGGACGAACTTCAGGTACTGCAATACGCCTACGCTTTGTACGTGCTGGATCTTCTCACCTTCGTCGAGAAACAAAAAAGCCCCCGCTGAGGCGGAGGCTTCTACGTACGATCTTCAAATCCGTGTCTAATTCACGGTAAACAAACCCCGGGACGCTTTTGCGACTACCCCGGATCTCTCGATGCGATGCAAGGTCTTGTACACCATCGCCTGCGGGTCGCCCGACTTGGTCGTCCAACCCTTCTTTTCCAGACGCGCCGTGATCTCTTTGGCGTTGAGCGGTTTACCGGCCTTAGCCAGCACGTCGATAATCATTGCCGGCAAAGTCCCGGCCGCCGCAGCCTTGCGCCCACGCTTTTTCGGGGCGGAATCGGCCTTGGGTTTCGGGCCGCGCTTGGCGCCCTTGGGTTTCGGGCCGCGCTTGGCGCCCTTGGGTTTCGGGCCGCGCTTGGCGCCCTTGGGTTTCGGGCCGCGTTTGGCGCCCTTGGGTTTGGGGCCGCGTTTTTGCGGAGCCTTCGCTCCCGCTACGACCAACAACTCATGCAGTTTCTCAAGGATTTTCTTCTTCTCCGCGATCTCCTTTTCCTGCTCAACAATCTCTTTTTCCAACTGGACCACTTGCTTCTTAGCGAGCGCTACCACGTCCTTCATCAATTCCTCCTGTGATCTTATTCTAGTTGTATTGTACACGTATGTATATTCGTATATTGGTAACGCTAAGCCCTATGTCAATCTTTTTTTTTATTTTTCTGAGAAGCGCGAGGTTTTGGCGTGGTTTTCGATGCGGTATCCGGGAGCCCTTGTCGTAATATTTATTGTCATGATAACCGCCGCGCGGTGAGGGCGGCCGCTACACTTCAGCGCTCGGTGGGTTCCAGTTGGACGTTTCGCAAGGGGTCGGGAATGATGAGGTCTCCATAATGCCGCTCGACCAATTTCGTCAACGTAGCTTTGTCATAACGCCCGGCCGTTCCACCCGGATGCTGTGCGGCGAGATGCCCGGCGCAGTTGCCCCATGCCAGGCATTCTTCCATCACGCAACCATCCAGTAACGCGGCGGTGAGCGCGCCGAAGTAGTTATCGCCGCAGCCCGTTAGATCCAGCACATCGGTGGGAATCGCCGGCAATTCCGAATGACCCCAAGCCCACAGCGCCGCCGAACCGGCCGCGCCTTTTTTCAAGACCACGGTCGGAATGATATCGGCCAAAACCGCCAGCGCCGTTTCCAGCTCGGCCGCGCCGGTCAAACGCTTGGCTTCCCGTTCGTTCAAATTGATCACATCGATTTCCGATAACAGTTCACGGGTCCCGGTTTCAGCCAGGGTCGGCGCGGTGTCCTGAACGTCCGCGAGGCGCAATGCGCCTATTTTCTTCGCGCGCCGTAAAACCTCCACGCAAGACTCACCGACCCGCAGACCGTCCACGAGCACCGCGCGCGGCTGATAAGTATCCACCAAAAGGGGATCGGGCGGCGGGGAAGGGTGGGCGTAGGTTAAAAAACTGCGGTCGCCACCGTGATTGTACGCCACGGTCACGCACGCGCGGGCGTCGTCGTCGATCACCACGGCCTCGGTCGACATCCCCTCGGTTTCCATGGCCGCCAACAAAAAGGAACTGGCGAAATCGCGCCCCAGGCGTGCTTCGTAGAGAACCTTGTATCCCAATCGGGTCAGGACGATCGCTGCGGTCAGGCTACCGCCCGGCACGAAGGCCACGTCGTCCGCCACCACTTCTTCGCCCGGGACCGGCACCCGCGGCAGGCCGGTGAAGACCACGTCCAGGAAAGGCGAACCGGTCGCCGGTACGAGAACGTCGATCATCGCAATTCTCCGACTGCGGGGTGCGTCGCGGCAAATTCCTCCAACACCCGCTCGGCCACGCTGCGCATCGCTACCAGCGGATGAGCGGCCAACGCCCATTTGGCCAAGCGCGTGCTGCGATGACGCGCCGTCAACACCGTCAATGTCTCGAAAACGCGAATTTCAGATACCAACTCCCGCAACCGCGGCGGCACCGCATCCGGGGCGATCGGCGTGGCGCCGTTCGCGTCGACCCGACACGTAATTTCGACGATATCATAATGGGCCAGCCAATCCACCGCACCGCGACTGGGTACAATTAACGCAATTTCCTTCGGCGTGGTCCATTTGGCGTCGATGACATCAAGGGCCACTCCCGCATACCCTTCGCCCTCGGCGAGATGATGATCGGGTCGCTGCCCGGCGTCGGTTTCTTTCCAGGCATATTCCATGTAACTCGATTCCCGATCCGACATGCACTGGGTGTGCAGCGCCAATAGCGCGGCCGGGTCCTCGGCGATCCGACCTTCGCGGGCGCCGGCGAAAAAGCGATCGGTAATGCGCTTCACTTTTTGCCCGCGGGTTTCGGTTTCGGCCAACACGTTGGGTACCGCCTGTTCGGGCAGTAGGTAATAATAAAGATATTCGTTGGGAAACGCGCCCAACTCCCTCACGAGATCAACGCCGAATATCCCAAACCATTTGTTCAGGAACGCGTCGTCGGCCATCAATTTTGCGGTGATGTCCTCCCCGTCGACGCTCACGTGCGTCGTGGCGGAAAGGTGATTCAATCCAAAAACGCGCGTGGCGATGCGTGTCGGGTCAATGTCATAGCTCAGCGCCACGAAATCCTTGACGTTGTCGGCGCTGTCGCAAATGCCGATGACGTTAGCGTACCCGGCGTCCTGCAAGGCCTGGGTGACGATGCCCGCCGGATTCGTGAAATTCAAGACGACCGCCGCGGGACAGACCGCCTTGGCGCGCCGGCAAATCGCCAGCAATTCCGGGATGGCCCGCACGGCCATCGCAAAGCCGCCGGCCCCCACCGTCTCCTGCCCGAGGATCCCGGCCTCCGTGCAAATGCGCTCGTCGGCGATGCGCCCTTCTTCGAAGCCGGGCCGAATCGTCGTGACCACGGCGTCGGCTCCCGCCAGCGCCGTGTCCAGGTCCGGCGACACGTCCACGCGCAAATCGACCCCGGCTTCTTCGGCCAAAAAGCGCGCCAGGGGCCCCATAAATTCCAGGCGATCGGGGCGGATATCGAACATCGCCAACGTGTCGACCCGCGTGCCCCGCTTAATGCGGCGCAGCAGACTGCGAACAAATAGCGGCATGCGAATACCACCGGCTCCAACAACGGTCAATTTCATAATGCGCTCCCGGCGTTCGAATTCAACAAAGCGGGCCGATTGTAATGAGCGACGGCGACAAAGAAAAGGTAGGCAGTGAATCCGGCTCAGTCGGTCGGGGCGGGCGCGAAGGGGGATTCCGACGGTGCCGGCGCGGGCGCTGGGTCATTCGATTCGGCCGGCGGATTCGGCTCCGCAGGCAGGTCTTGGGCCGGCAGTGTTTGCGGCGAAGGCGGCGCGTCGGGAGCCTGGAGGGCCGGCGTGGGAGCGGGAGGGGGCTCCACAGTTGTGCCCATGTCTACGCGGGCGCTGAACCGCCAGAAAATCAAAACGAACAATCCGCCGATCAACAAAACGACGATGATTTTCAACCACAACGGCGCCGCTTTGTCCGGCACCGCGTCCGTTTCCGGCGGTGTCAATACTTCGCTGCTCTTCGACGTCGGTTTCGGCGCGTCCAACTCGATCGGCGGTGGCATCTCGACCTGCGGACCCACGGCGTGGTAGTCCTCGTGCGCCAGAATCACCGTGCTGATATTGTCCGTGCTGCCCCCGTGATAGGCGGCCCGCGTCAGGCACTCGGCGACGCGAATGGGATCGGCGCACCCGGCGACGTAGTGGCGGATGTCGTCGTCTCCGAGACCGCCGGTCAAGCCGTCGCTGCACAACAACAACATCCCGCCGGCGGGAAAATCGAACCATCCGTCCGATTCCGGGTACAAGTCGGGCTGCGGCGTCGGGCCCGAGCCCACCGCGCGGGTCAAAGCGTGGGCGTAGGGACTGCGCTCGGCTTCTTCCTGGCTGAGCCGCCCCATGCGCACCGCTTCTTCCACCAGCGAATGATCGCGTGTCAGGCGGGACAGGTCGTCGTTTTCCGGTGTCCACAGGTAGGCGCGACTGTCCCCGACGTTGAGCACCAGGAATTTGCCGTCCTTCTCTACGACCGCGACCAACGTGGTGCCCATGCCTTTTTTTTCGGGATCGTTTTGACCTTCGTCGTACACGGTGTGATGAGCTCGATTGCAGGCTGCAACCAACAGTTCGCGTAGATAGCTTTCGGTGGGGGTGTGTTCGGCCAAGCCGTTGACGATGGACTCTTCGAACACCTCGCGGGCCAACTGACTGGCGCGGTCGCCGGCGCGCATCCCACCCATTCCGTCCAACACGGCCACCAAGCGCAAGGAACCGGCAGGCGATTCAACCTCGGTGACGATGACGGTATCCTGATTATACTTGCGTCGACCTGGGTGGGTCGAACTAGCGGGCATCAAATTCATGGTTGCATCACGTCAAATTTCGTTTGGTTACCTTAGAATCTTATCGGCCGTTTCGCAACCGAACAAAACCTCGTTCTTCGCCGCGCCGCGTCAGTCCAGACCCGTTGAGGCCATCGCCGCCCGCAGGCGCTCGGCGACTACCGACGGGGCATGTTCGGCCGCCGCCGCCTCCCGACCGCGCCGTCGCAACGCGGCTGCCGCCGCCGCATCGGCCAACAATTCGGCGACGCGGGCCGCGAAACCCGCCGGCCGTGATGCCAGCGAAATCGGCAAATCGCCGCGGGCCAATTCGGTCAACGGTGTGGCCACGACCAACGCCCCCGCTGACAACGCCGCGGGCAATTCGTAGGGCAGCCAGTATTCGGTCGGTTTATCGACCGCGTAGGGAAATACCGCCACCGAGAACCGACGCCACAACGCGGCCTCGGCCTCGGCCAATATGTGAAAATTCGGCAGCCTCGCCGCGGCTTCCCGTGAACGCCGCTGCCGACCCGCTTCTCCCGCGACATAGATCTGTTGATCCCGTCGCAGCGCCGCCATCTCCGGAAGAAAATCGATGTTGCACCACGGGTTGTACTCGCCCGCAAAGCCGATCGCCGGGCGCAGCAAAGGCAGTTCGGCAACCCGAGCCGGGGGCGTTTCCTCCACGGGGTCCGGCACGAGATATACGTCGTGGTGAAACTCTCGGACCGCTTCCCACATCCCGCGGGTCGCCACGGTGATCATCGTCGCCCGGCTCAACTCCCGCCAATGACGAGACTTCATTCGCAGCACGGTATTCGGGTGGCCGTCCAGGTCCAGCCAAAGCGGCAGTTTGCCCACGAAGCCCGCCGCCAACTCGCCGACCATGGCCGGGTCGTCGGTCACCGCCAGATCGATCGCTCCCTGCGGCGTCTTGTGGAACTCAAAACCCGGCAAGCGGGTCAAGCGTGCCAAACGCTCGCCGGACCGGCCGTCCAGCCCTGTAAAGACACGAATTCGCATGGGCGATACGAGACCACGGCGTCGCTTGGGTGTCAACGGCACGGCTTTCGTCTTGACATTTCCCTCCCTTAAGATAGGAATATCTACAACCTTTAAAAAAGGTGTCAGGCGGTGGTTTGCGGTCGAGGGTTGGGGCCGGCGACCGAGAGGTAGTGCGGCGGAAGCGCCGACAAGCAATGTGAGCGGGCGTAACTCAGTTGGTAGAGTACGAGCTTCCCAAGCTCGGAGTCGCGGGTTCGAATCCCGTTGCCCGCTTTGCCGGTTTTAGGGGGGCCTCGGTCCGGGGCGACGGATCGGGGCCTTCCCTGTAAAATGACAGGAGATTCGTTGCCGGGGACGTGTGAAATACGATGTCCAACATGCGGTCGAGCCACGCGCTGGGCGTCCGAACCGCGTGGCCCTTTCTGCAGCGATCGTTGCTGCACCTTTGATTTAGCTGCCTGGGCCGACGAAACGAGGCGTTTACCGGAAATCGACGGCGAAACCGTGGAGCCAAACGAGGCGGGCCAAACCGCCGGGGACCCTGAGCGATGAACGCGGCCGCGAAAATCGCAAAGCTGGTTTTGAAGATCGTCGGGTACACCCTCGCCGGTGTGCTCGGCTTTGTGGCCGTGGTCCTGGTCACCATCAACTTTCTCCTGCAAAGCGAATCGCTGACCGGCGTGATCCTTGCGCAGGTCTTGCCCGGCGTGGAAGAAGCCATCTGCGCCGACATCGAGGTGGAAAGTTTCACCCTGCGCCTCGTGCCCTTCAAACTGGAAATCAAAGGCGCCAAATATACCGACCCGCAAGGCAAGTTCGTTTATCCCTTTGCCCGTTTCGACCGCCTGCTGCTCACGGTCAAAACCGCGCCGCTGCTCAGCGGCCAAGTCGTCGTCTCCGACCTCAGCCTCGAGGGCGTCGAACAATACACGCGCCTCGAAGACGGTCTGGTCAATCTGCCGCTGTGCCCCTCGAAACCCGAACCGGAAAAACCCGAAGAACCCAAAAGCGACGAGCCCTTCAAGCTGGCGCTGCCCATCATCATCGAACGCCTCCATATCGACGGCAAGGTTCGCTTCGACATGGTGCCGCCGCCACCGGCCCCGACGCCTGAGAATCCCAACCCCGAGCCCGGGCAGCCCATCAATGTCACCGTCAACGGGTTGACCCTCGACGCGACGGCCGATTTGCGCGGCGGCCAAGGTGACGTGCAAGCTGAACTGCGCCTCGCCGACGCCTCGTTCATGATCGGCACGATGTACGACAAGATCGATGAGATCGCCATCGACGCCGAGGCGAACCTGCAATCCTGGGGCGCCCGCGTTCCGACCCTGCGCATCGCCATGCCCGATCTCCAACTCAGCGGCGACGTTACCGCCACGGATCTGTTGGGCGAACTCGAACTGGCCGCGAATCTGAACCTCGACGTGGACCTGAAAAAGGTCAACCAACTCGTCCTCACCAAACCCGAGGACATGCAACTGCGCGGCGGCCTTAATCTCCAAACCAAAGCCGGCTTGAAGCTCGGCAAAGACAAAATGACCTACAGCGCCGACGGCACGATCGCGATGCCGCAGGCCCACGTCAATCAGCTTGCCTTGCGCAATTTCAACGCCGTGTTCGCCGCCGACCAGGACCAAGCGCGGGTCAAAGCCCTGCACCTCGAAACGGCCGGCGGGCGCGTGGACCTGCAGGCGAAAGTAGGCATGGGCGGCTCGATGCCGCTGTCCTCGAATGTAAAAATCGCTGCGCTGAACGTCGGCTCCGCCCTGCAGCAATTCGGGTTGCGCGACCTGCCGGTTAAGGCCGTGCTCGACGCCGATCTCAGCGCCGGCGGCAGGTTGAGCCCGTTGGTGGTGGACACCAAGGGAACGATAGACATCGCCGACGTCGCTTACGGCGACGCGGTGGCCGTCAAGAGCGTCAACATCAACCTGGATGCGACCGCGCGGGGCGACTCCAACCAGGTGCGCGACCTGCGCATCACCGCCGAGCAGATCGCCGCGGGCGGGTCGATCATTCCGCAAGCCACCGTGCAACTTGTCGGTAACGTCGGACCGAAAAACAACGTCATCAAGATGTTGCAGATCAAAACCGCGCACACGAGCGTGGAAGTCAGCGGCACGGCCAATCCCGCCGGCGCGTTGAATCTCGACGCCCTGGTCAAGCTCGACGACCTCTCCGAATTCCAGGGTTTCGTCGGCGGCAAGAAACTGGCCGGGCGGGGGGTCCTCGACGCCAAGGTAAGCGGCACCGCCGCCAAGCCCGATGTCGAAGGCGCGCTCAAGTTCGACCACATCGTTTTCGATAAGACGAAAATTCAATCCGTGTCGGCCGACCTCGGCTTCGTGCATCAACGAGCCACCGTGACGAATCTGCTCGTCGAGGCCGGTGCCGCCACGATTAAGCTCGACGCCGCTTACGACATGAGCGAAAAGCAGCCGAAGATCAAAGCCAAGCTGCACATGCCGGAAACCCAAATCCCCGAACTGCTGAAAATCGCCGGCCTGAGCGACCTGGACATCAAGGGCGCCACAAGCCTCGATGTCGACATCGACGGTCCCCTGGAGGAAATGAACGGCGCGATCGTTCTCAAGGGCACGAACCTGGCCGCCTTCGGGGAGAAGGTCGAAAGGATCAATCTCGACGCCAAGCTCGAAAACGGCGTCGTGATCATCGACGACCTCTCGATCGTGAAAAATCGCGGCATCCGCCCGGTCTTCCATCGTGGCCTTTGGCGGCCCAAATCCGAAAAAGACTTGACCGAGCAGGAACGCCAACCGGCTCGCATCGTTCTGACCGGGCAGGTGCACCCCTTTGATAAAACCTTCGACATCCGGCTGCGCACCCACAACCTGACCGAGATGGCCAGCGACACCGTGCGCCGCGACCGCATCCTGGCCATGGCCGACGTCGGTCTCAACGCCGACCTGGTCGGCACCTTCGACAACCCGGGCGCCGAAATCGACTTGGCCATCACCAGCGGCCGTTTCGACCACCTGGACCTCGGCGACTCCTGGCTGAAAATTCGCATCAAAGAGCAACGAGTTAATATTGAGGGCGAACTGCTGGCCAATCGGCGGGATATCGATCTGAACCGACAGGACGACACCGCGCGCGGGGCCGACCGCGCTTTCGATCTCGCCGCGGCCGGGCAGGGTGACGACGACGACGATCCCGATTTTGGCGCGCCGCCGCCGCCGGTCGAGGAAAAACCGCCCGCCAAGAACCTGGGAGCCATTAAGATCCGCGCGTCGTTGGGGTTGCTGGACGACATGCCGCTCGACGCCCGCATCGACTTTGACCACCTCGATTACTCCAACTTCCTCAAGTCGCGCGAACTCGTTAAACAACAGGTCAAGAGCGGCCGCAAAAAGTCGGCGTCCCTCAGCGAACGCGAGGAGAAACAGAAAGTCTTCGGTGGCATGATCCACGGCAGCGTCGTCGCCGCCGGAGCGCTCGCCGCGGTGCAGGACGGGCAGTTCGCCGAGGACGGCACAGCGCTGACCAAGCCGAACGTCGCGGTCGATATCCGTTTCGACGAACTCAGCTTCCAGCAGAACCGCTTCGTGCTGCGCAACCAGGACGAGCGCGGCAACATCGTGCCCCTGCACATCCAATACGAGAACGGCCGCCTGACCGTGCCGTCCTTCGCGCTGGGCGGCGAGGGCGTCAAGTTAACCCTCGATAGCCGGCAGTTGCGCGGCGAGACCTTCTTGGTGCTCGACGGCGATATTGATATGGGCATCGCCAGCAACTTCACCGAAGCCATCGCCGAAGCGACGGGCCACGTCATACTCAAGGCGGAGATACCGGTCGCGTTCGACATCCAAAAGGTGCTCGCCGACGTTTCGATGCCCGGCGCGAACTTCGTGATCCAGAACGTGCCGACGGCCATCGAGAACTTCAATCTGCAAGTCACTTTCCGCAACGGCCAGGCGACGATCGAGCAACTCAGCGCCGATATCGGCGGCGGCAAACTCATCGGCGGCGGTACCTATACGCTGCCTGTGGCGCAGACGGCCGCCGTTACAACGGACGCCGAGAAAAAAGCCCAACCGACGGCCAAGCTTGATCTATTCGTCAAACTCACCGACGTGAAAACCGGCGTCGACCCGTACGTCGAACTGGCGATCAAAAAAGTCGACTTGATCATCACCAACCGATCCGACGGCAAGCTCGACATCTCGGGCGACGTGGAACTGGCGCGCGCGTTCGCCACGTATGAAATCGACCTGATCAGCATTCTGAAAACTCTGCAGACGCCCAAGGGCGGCGTGTCCGGATCGGCCATCTACGAGAAAAAAGAAGAAAGCGTGTTTTTCAACATCGGTGTCCGGGCCGAGCGCAACGTCGTATTCGAAAACAACCTGGCGCACCTCGAACTCAGGCTCGATCTATTGCTGACCGGCTCGAATATCGATACCGGCATGATCGGCACCGTCGATATCCTCAAGGGTCACGCGCTGGTGTGGAACAACGACTACAAAGTCACCAACGCCACCGTGCAGTTCGTCGACGAAACCCGCATCGTGCCCGCCTTCGACATCAACGCCAAAACCGAAGTGCGCGGCGGCGAGATCATCGTGTTCGTCAACGTCGCCGGTACGCCCGACCGCTTCCACGTCACGCTAAGCTCCGATCCGCCCAAAACCGAACGGGACATCGTGGCCTTGCTGACCGTCGGCGTTTCCTACGAGGAATTTCAGGAAAGCGGCTCCGGCCTGGGCAGCGAACAAGCCTTGGCGATCGCCGCTCAATCCCTCCTGGGCAACCGCGTGTCGCGCTACACCGGGCTGGATATCGGCCTGGACAGTTCGCGCGGCGTGCCGATGCTCAAGGCCTCCACCGAATTGGAAAAAGACTTGACCGCGTCCGTCTTCCAAGCGCTCTCGGATGAAACCCTGGCGGCCGAAATGGAATACGGATTTATCCGCTATTTGGCGGTATATACCGACTGGAGCAACTTCGCCGGCGAAGATGATCCCCCGCCCAGCGGCGGCTTCGGGGCCGGCATTCGCATCAAAATCGAGTACCGGTAGGAGAGTACGCGTGCCACGGTGGCTGATCCCAATTCTGCTTCTTCTCGTGCTGGTCGTCCCGGCGATGGCGGCCGCGCAGGACGATGTAGACGAACAGATCTTCTGCGCGGAACTGGCCCGCTATTTCGGACGGCCCATCAGCGGCGATATCAAGTGGGAAATTCCCAAGTACATGGATGCCCCGGACATCAAGGGCGTGTCCAAACTCGGGAAAGGCAAGCCCTTCGATCGGTGGCGCCTGCGTGAAACGCTGCGTAACTTCTACTTACTTGGCGACGTATCCAACGCCGCGATCATGGCCCGCGACGCCGCCGACGGCCAAGGCGTCGATGTGCAAATCAAAATTTATCCGCGCTACATCGTGCGCGACGTGCGCGTGGTCAACAGCTACTCGTACAGCGCCCAGGAACTCCTCCTGGACATCCTGCATCTCGAGCCCGGCGACGATTGGCACGATGAAAACAAGAAGCGCTATCAGGATAAACTAACCGCCGCGCTGGCCCGTCGCGGCAAGCTCAAGGCGACGGTGAAGATCGACGTCACCAAAACCGACCGCCAGGACGACAACAAAGTCGACCTGAAAATCAAACCCGCCGAACGCCAGACCTTCAAAATCATCCGGTTCGACTTCACCGGCTCGGAGCTGTCGATCTACACGCGTGAGGAAATCCTCAAGCGCGCCAAGTGGAAAGACGGCATGGATTTCGACCAGGACCGCATCGAAAGCGGCCTCGAACGCCTTAAGAAGTGGTTGTACACCGAAGGGCATCGCGAAGCGCGCGTTCCGGAACTCGACCTCGCCGACGAAGACACCTTCGACATCAACTACGAAAAGTCGCACATGATCGCCAAATTCCCGATCAAGATCGGGCCGCGCGTCGATATCTGGTACGACAACGAGTGCTTCACCTGCGCCGAGATGAAATGGAAATTCACCGACGTGCTGGGCCTGAAAAACCAGCGCCGCTTCAACGAGTGGATCGCCCGCGACTTCGCCAAACGCATCAAGCTGTATTTCCAGCGGCAGGGATACTATCTGGCCGAGGTCGACTACGAATACCAAGAATTCGAGGAACCCAGTGGCCTCCAGGTCAAGCGCATCAACTTGACTTCGGACAAAGGGCCGAAAGTTACCATCCGCAACGTCGATTTCAAGGAAAACGACGCCTTCCCCGATAAGACGCTACAGAACCTGCTCAAGAACGACAAGATTTACGTCGAGGAAGATTTCACCAAAGACCTGCAAAACGTCATCAACCACTACAACGCCAACGGCTTCCTGAGGGCGAAGGTCGCGCAGAAGGTGGTCACGTTCGACGAACGCAAAAAGCGCATCGATATCATGGTCGTGATCGAAGAGGGCCCGCAGACCACCCTGCGGTCGATCTCTTTCAAGGACAACGAAAAGCTCTCGGACCGCAAATTCCAGATCGCCATCGCCAAGATGGACGAAGGGCTGGTGGTGGGCGAGCCGCTCAATCCCTTCCTCATTCAGCAAACCAAGGCCGTGCTGCTATCCGAATACTTCAAGCGCGGCTACGCCAAGGCGCGGGTGCGCGATTCGGTGACGCTGTCCGAAGACGGCAAGCAGGTCGATATCGTCTTCACCTTCGCCGAGGGCATTCAGTATTTCTTCGGCGTCGTTTACATGCGCGGCAACAAGCTTACGAAAAACCACGTCATCCGCCGCGAAACCGTCATTGTCGAAGGCGATCCCTACAACTTCGAAAAGATCTTCCGCTCTGAGCAGTCGCTGATTCAGCTCGGCTTTTTCAACAGCGTCGATATCAGCCCGGTCGACCCCGATCTGGACAGCACCGTGGTCGACACGATGATCACCGTCGACGAACGCAAGAGCGGCTACATCATCGGCGGCGTCGGGTACAACTCCTTCACCGGTTACAGCGGCGCGTTTGAAATCGGCCACAAAAACCTCGCCGGGCACGGGCGGCGCATCAGTTACCGCAACGACATCGCCGTCAAAGACCCCAGCTTCCGCCTCGATCGCCGCATCACCTCCGTCGGCTTCACCTGGCCGTGGATCGGCCGCGTTCCCGTCGACGGCACGCTTATTGTGCGCGACGCCGACCTCCAGGAAATCGCCTACGACGTGCGCAGCTTCTCGGTGACCATCGGCTCGACCTTGATCTGGCGCAAGCTGATCAACTTCCTTGAAGCCACCCACGAAAACCCGGCCATGCGCGACGCCGCCGCGCGCAACCACGGCTTCTTCGACCCCTTCACCACCAAACTCGACTGGGAATACGCGCGCGACTTCATCTTCAACATCGACCCCGCCGTCGAAGACCAGGAGCAGGGCGAGATCACCATCTCCACGCTTAGCCCGATGCTCATCCACGACCTGCGCGACCACCAGTTCAACCCGACACGTTGGACCCGCAACACGATCCGTTTCGACTACGGCCCGCCGTGGTTCCTCAGCCAGATCCACTACCTGCGCGTCACTGGCCAAACCTCCTGGTACCTGCCCATCTTCGAGGCGCTCTCTTTCCTCGACGGCTGGGTCTTTGCCGAGAACGTCATCGTCAGCCACCTGCAGGCCCTGCGCGATACCGACTCCATCCCCGTCAGCCGCCGCCTCTTCCTGGGTGGCTCGACCACCATGCGCGGCTTCGGCCAAAACCAGATCAGCCCCTTCGGCGAAGACGGCGAAACCCCGGTCGGCGGTTACTTCATGGCCTACCAGAACACCGAACTGCGCATTCCGCTGCCCTCCAATTTCGGCATCCTGGGCTTCTTCGACGCCGGCGACGTCACCGGCGGCAGCAACACCTACATCATCGAAGAAATCCGCACCACCGCCGGGCTCGGCTTCCGCTACGTCACGCCGATCGGGCCGATCAGCGCCGACTACGGCTTCAAGCTCAACCGGCGCACAAACGAAACGCCGGGCGAGTTCTACATCACCATCGGCAACGCGTTCTAAAACCCGCCGCGCGCGCGGGTCGCTTTGCGACTTTCCCGAAACGACGATTAGCTACGCTCGCCCGATCGTCCCCTTGACGGACTATCCGTATCCGTGCAGCCTTGGGCGGCACACGCATTCTACACCAACGATTTCCAGCACCGCGACGGGTGACCCCCTGCGTATGCTCTCGTGAAAAAGCGGACCAGCCGACGAACCCGCAACCCGGCGACTGCCGGGAGAGTGATGTCGGATATATCGTTAGCTTTTCTTGATCGCTTGGGAGGTAAAGATGTCGGACGGCAAGAAACTTATCCGCATCATCGGCGACCAGCCGTGGAAAGCGAAGACCGCCCTCGAGTTTCATTTCGAAGAGTATGGTTCCACATTGGCCGAAGTCGCGTTGAATCCATACAACAAGACGCCGTTATGCGTTTTGGTTCAGGCCGAATGGGGCGTGGGTAAGTCTACCCTCATGGAAACGATAAAAAGAATTCTAGACGAGCAAGACCGAAAAAAGGGAGACGGAAAACGTACGGTGAAAGCCGTATGGTTCAACGCCTGGAAATACAAAGACGCCGCACCCGTCATGGCGGGCTTGCTTGGCGCGTTGCTTAAAGAAATAGGCAAGGGCGGCCTGAAAAGGGAATTCCAAGAGCAATTCCTAAAAAACCGAGGGCGAATCGCCAAAGCCATCATTTACGCCTTCCCAGCTATGCTGGACAAATTCCTTACCGACGGCTTAATTAGGAAAGAAATCGAAGAATGTTCGAGTAATGTCGATGAGATTCTATCGAAATGTTCCGAAATCGACATTTTCCAGCAGGCCTTCCTTGAAGTCGCCGCCGCGTGGGTGATGAACAAGTGGCGCGATACGTCGAAAACTGAAATCGACGACAAAGAATACTGTCTCGCTGTATTCATCGACGACTTGGACCGTTGCGACGAAGCCCAAATCAAGGCCGTACTCGAAGCGATCAAGCTGTTCCTCGATTTCCCCGGTGTCTGTTTTTATCTCGCCATGGATCAACACCAACTCGATCACTATCTCAAGGCGGTTTTCAAAGGACGGTCGAAAGACGCCCTCGATAAATTCGTGCAGGTGATTTTCAACATTCCCGCCCCGCCGAAACAGGATTTCCACGACTACGTCAAAAGCCAACTGGAAGGGCACCCCATGGGCGAGTATATTCCGGAGGAAGACCGCGAAATTCTTGTCGCGAATCTTCCCTCCAACCCCAGGGCGGTCAAACGATACCTAAACGATCTCGCGGTTTGGTTTTCGGTTTTCGGTAAAATCAACAGTCGACTCGACGACAGTGAACGCGGTTACTTAATGCCTTATGCCGCCCGCTACCTCCTTTTTTCTCATGAAGTTCAAAAACGGGATCGGTCCCGTTGGAACGCGAAGGCGGGATCGGCAGAGAGTCTGCTTAATTGGCTGCGCCTTCTTAAGGATAGGGCGAATGAAGAACCCGGGGGGGAGGACGATTTCGACTTTCACCTCACCGAGTCCGGAAGGCTAAAGTCCCTCATCGACTGGCTGCTCGACCCCGGAAATAATCCAATGGAGAACCTGGGTATCATCGTGGAATTTCGTGAAAGGTTGGCCGAACCCACGACGCCCGCGGCGTCGGGGCGAAGAATCAATCCGCTCACTTGGATGCGAATCCCGGGCAGTAACTTCGAAATGCTTGCCTACCCCGTAACACAAGGCCTTTACAAGGAAGTGACGGGAACGAACCCCAGTCGCTTCGCCGGGGAGGGAACCGAGGATCATCCGGTGGAAAGCGTCTCTTGGTTTGATGCCGTAGAATTCTGCAATGCGCTTTCCAAGAGGATGGGCATGGACGAGGTCTATGAGTTTGGCGGGAATTCCGACAAGGTTTCGTGGAATCAAGACAAAAAGGGCATCCGGCTGCCCAAAGAGGAAGAATGGGTTTACGCCTGCTTGGCCGGAGGCACGGAAGACCCCTACGGACCGCTGGATGAGATCGCTTGGTACGACGAGAACGCCGGCGAATCGACGCATCCCGTTGGCGAAAAGAAACGAAACGCCTGGGACCTCTATGACATGCTCGGCAACGTCCGGGAATGGTGCTGGGACCTCCGCCTTGTAAATAGCCCGCACCGCGTGCTGCGGAGTAGTAGCTGGCGCAACGATTCCCGAGACACACGCGCATCGAATCTGCGTGGCGGTAGCCCAACAGGCAAAATCCGCGACCGCGGCTTTCGCTGCGTCCGAGACATCGAAAACAAAGAAGAAGACGTCTAATTCCGCCCTACCGGTAAAACCCGTCGGGGTCGACATCCTCGCGCAGGATGCGCAGCTCCTCGGCGGTGGGCGGCGCGTTCTCGGTGACCTCGTCGGCCACCGGCAACTCAAAGCCCGTATTCTCCACCACCTGCGCGATCTGCTGATTGTACGGCAGGGTGTCCTGCCCCTCGTTAAATGGATTCTCCGTTGCCAAATCGCGAAAGATTACACTGCCCGCCGCGCGCGCGGGTCGCTTTGCGATTTTCCCGAAACGACGATTAGCTACGCTCGCCCGCGCGTCCCCTTGACGGACTATCCGTATCTGTGCAGCCTTGGGCGGCACACGCATTCTACACCAATGATTTCCAGCACCGCGATGGGTGACCCCCTGCGTTTGCTCTCGTGAAAAAGCGGACCAGCCGACGAACCCGCATCCCGGCGACTGCCGGGAGGTTTGTCGGGGCATTTTCTACTAGTTGGAGCGTGAAGAATGGCTGACGACAAAATCTGCATTCTATCCGACGGCCCCGCAATGTTGCCGGCCGATGGCAAGGACGCCCTGGGCTACGTCATCTTCCGAGATGTGATCTCGAAAATTGTTCTCGACTCCGATGTCGATAACTGCTTTTCCATCGGCTTGTACGGACAATACGGATCGGGGAAGTCAACGGTTCTGCGGTGGGTTTTCGACCACTTGGGGGAGAAGTCAGACGTACTCACCGTCTGGTTCAATCCTTGGCGATTTACCCGCGAAGAGCACCTCATCGTTCCTTTCTTCCACACCTTAGTCGCCGCGTTGGATGATGAGATCAAAACAGAGAAAACATTGAAGGGAAAAGCGCTTGAAGTAGCAGAAGGGCTGTTAAGGATAGTCAAGAATGTGCCCGCCGCCATCGCACATGGAATGTCGGGCGAAATTTCAGCGCTCGGCGTGGCCAAAATTAGTATCGATGGCGAAAAGTCAATGGTTAAACTCGGGGGAGGCCGTTCAAGAGGAAGAGCAAAAAGCGGAGGAGGAAAGGCGACCGTACATGCAAGCGATGAAGGCTTATCAGAGTCTCTATTATCGCCTCACGGAAGAATTGCGGAACGCCAAGGGCAATGCCAAAGACCTTCGTATCGTGGTTTGTATCGACGACCTGGATCGCTGCCTGCCGGAACGAGCCATCGAACTACTCGAAGGCATCAAGGTCTTCCTGGACCTGCCGGGTTTCTACTTCATTATCGGCGTGGACGAGCGCGTAATACGTGCCGGCATATTGGTGCGGTACAAGGACTTCGCTTTTGACGAGAAGTCGGAGATACCGGTTAATCCCAGAGAGTATCTCGAAAAGATCATTCAAATTCCCATTCGGCTACCACCGCCGGAAATATCGCGCATGTTGGAGTTGATTCGTTCACACGCCGCCGAAGATTCGCGTCTGGCCCGATACTGCGAAATGATCGCGGAAGTGATGGAACGAAAACCACGCGCGTGCAAAATGGCCGTCAACCTCATATCGGTTAACCTCGCATTGGCCGAGGCCAGAAAGAAGGCGGATGCGAGCTTCGATTATCAGCCGGACCTGTTGGCAAAATGGACGTTGCTTCAGTTCCACGCCCACCGCGAACTAATAGCGACCGCGGAGAAATGGCCGCTGCTTCTCTACCATCTTCAAGAGTACTATTCCCATAGACAACCAGAGCAAGATGCAGCTCAGGAGCCATACTCGCTTGACGAGTGGGTCAAAAACACACCGGGAATCGACGACGATATTATCAAGGTAATTCTGAGAAAGGATCAAAGCGAAGGCGAAAGACTCACCGATTTTCCTGAAGACGAAGAAGCAATCCGTACGATCATCGAGATGGCTGCCGCCACGCGCATCGAAGAGAGTCCTGAAGAGTCGAAAACAACCCGGCCGGCGAAAATGTCCGTTCACCGGTTGCCTTGGAAAAAGATTCCGGGAAAAGATTTCGAAATGCTCGCCTACCCTGTAACGCAAAGCCTTTACGAGGAGGTGATGGGAACGAATCCCAGTCGCATCGCCGGGGAGGGAACCGAAGATTATCCGGTGGAAATGGTTTCTTGGTTTGATTCGGTAAAATTCTGCAATACGCTTTCCAAGAAACTGGGTATGAAAGAAGTCTACGCTGTGGACGAAGAGAACGATACGGCGACGCCAATCGAAGGCGCAAAAGGAATACGTTTACCCACTGAGGAAGAATGGGTATACGCCTGTTTGGCCGGAGGCACGAAAGACCCCTACGGGCCGCTGGAAGAGATCGCTTGGTACGGCGAGAACTCAGAGGGATCGACGCATCCCGTTGGCGAAAAGAAACCAAACGCCTGGGACCTCTATGACATGCTCGGCAACGTCTGGGAGTGGTGTTGGGTCTTGGTCGGCAAGTACCCGACGGACCGTGTTGTCCGCGGCGGTTGCTGGGTCAATAGTGCAGACGTTGTGCGCGCGTCGGTTCGGGTCGGGGGCGATCCAGACTACCGTATCGGCGACATTGGGTTTCGTATTTCCCGGGACTGTTAAGAGTTACCCTTGGGCTCTTTTTCTCTTTTACCCTTTTCGGGGGTTTCCAAAGGGGGCTTGCCCTCTTTGGTGGGTCCAGGGCAAAGCCCTGGTCGCGATTACCCGCCTACCGATAAAGCCCGTCGGGGTCGACATCCTCGCGCAGGATGCGCAGTTCCTCGGCGGTGGGCGGCGCGTTCTCGGTGACCTCGTCGGCCACCAGCAACTCAAAGCCCGTATTCTCCACCACCTGCGCGATCGTGACGCCCGGGTTGACCGACAGCAGCGTCATCCGCTTGCTCTGCTCGTCAAAACCCATGATGCCCAGGTTGCTTACCACTCGGTACGGGCCGGTGCCCGGCGGCAGCCCCGCCGCCTCGCGCGAGCCGGGGCCGTGCAGGTAGCCCGGCGTGGTCAGGAAGTCGAGCTTCTCGACAAAGCGCCGCTTGTCGTGCCGCATGATGGCGATCGTCCGCCAGATCAGCGAGCCGATGTCGTTCGCCCCGCCCGAGCCCGGCAGCCGCACCTTCACCGCGTCCGGCGTGCCGATCAGCGTCGAGTTCAGGTTGCCGTACATGTCGATCTGCGCCCCGCCGATGAAGCCGTACTCGATGAAACCGCGCTGCGCCGTCTCCATCACCTCGCAGATGCTCGAGGCCACCATCGCCTTGTTGAACGTGCGCATGTCGCCCACCGCCAGCGGCAGCTTCTCGAGCTTCGCGCCCAGGCCGCCGAATTCGAAAATCGGCACCATGTTCGGCGCCTGCCGCCGTTGCGCCAGGGAGGCGGCGAGCATCGGAATGCCCGTGCCGATAAAGGCCATCGCGCCGTCTTCCACCAGGCGGCCGGCCAGGCAAATCAGCAGTTCGCTGGAGTTGTAAGTCGTCTCGCTCATGGCCGCCCCCTCACGTGTCGATTCGGATCGCCGCGAGGCGGTCCGCGCCGATCTTCTCGATCAACGCCTGGTGGTTGGGAAGATCGCGCACCCATTGGCGCATGTATTGCTCGGTGCCCTCGGGCGTTTTGACCAGTTCCAGGAACATGCGGTAGTGCTCTTCGTCGCGTTCGTAGACGCCGGTCATTTCGCCGGGCCATGAGCCGTAGGGCGCGTGCACCACGGCGTCCACGTTGTACCAGGGGATGATCGTCCGCTCGGGCTCGCGCCGGAACACCTCGGTGTCGACGATTTCCTCGGTCGAGATGATCAGCTTCTTGGACGCCCGCGCCATCTCCGCGGCAAACCCGCTCACGCCGTCCACCTGGCAGTTGCCGAACTTGTCGGCCCGGCTGACGTGAATGAAACCCACGTTCAGCACCAACGCGGGCAGCAGCGCCACCGGCTTACCGGTGAAGGGGCAGTCGATCACCTTGGCCGCGCTGTAGTTGAAGGTGTCGGAGCCGAGCATCGAGTAGGTCGGCAAAAAGGGCAGGCCCATCGCGGCGGCCTTGAAGCGCCAGGTGATCGCGCCGTTGGACCACTCGACCACTTCCTCGACGCGGCCCGATTCCACCTCGCGCCGCAGCAGCGGGCTCACGCCGTACACTTCCTGCCCGATGTACGTGCAATCGATGCGCTTGATGAGGCTCGCCGCCAGCAGCAGATCGGCCTCGTGCACGCCTTGCCCGGCCAGGTCGAAACCCGTCTTGCCGCTGCGGATCAGCGCCCGCGTCAGCGACATCGGGCAGCGCACCGTGCCGTAGAGTTCGAAGCCGAGGTAATCGCCCTCGTTCACGAAGCGCTCGATGGCCTCGTCCTCGCTCACGCGCTTGTCCACCAGCGCCTTGTTCCGTTCCCGATTCACCGCGCGCAACGCGGCGGGGTCGGGCGCTTTGATCAGCGTCCGGCAGCCTTGTCGCGGAAACTCAAACTGCGTGTCGCTCATGGGGTTTCGACCTTTCCTGTGATGATCGCTTACGAGAATAGAAAACCTGCGCCGTCCGTCAAGACGTTATTTGCGCGCCGCCCGCCGCCCGATGCAGCGATACACCAGCCGCGCGGCCAGGAAGTCCGGCGCGCGCAGGCCGTCGATCGGCGCGAGTTCCACCACGTCCATCGCCACGACGCGCCGGTGGGCGAACAGCCACGCCAGCAGCGCGTCCACTTCATTCCACAGCAGACCGCCGGGCTCGGGCGTGCCGGTGGCGGGCATGATCGACGGATCGAACGCGTCCAGATCGATGGTCAAATACACCGTTTCACCCAGGTGCTCATCGGCAAACGCGGCCATGTCGCGCCCCGCGCGGATTTCGTGCGCGTGCAGCATGTGAACCGGTAAATCCTTCAACGCATCGGCCTGCTCTTTGTCGTAGGATCGGATGCCGATTTGCACGATCGGCGCCTTTTCCACCATGCGCCGCGCCACGCAGGCGTGCGAAAACGGGTCGTCCTCGTAGGTGTCGCGCAGGTCGGCGTGAGCGTCCAGGTGCAGCACGTGCAAATCCGGATGCCGCCGCACCGCCGCGTCGAAGGGGGCCAGCGTCACCGTATGTTCGCCTCCGAGCACCACCGGGAACCGGCCTTCGTCCAGATGCCCGCCGACGATGCCGGAAAAGCGTTCAATCATGGCCTCCGGCGACAGGGCCGACACCTCCGCCGAATCGGGAATCGCCTCGCTGAAGATGCCCGCGCGATACGGTTCGCGCTGCAGCACTTCGTCGAAGTATTCCACCTGACAACTCGCCTCGAAGATCGCCGCCGGGCCGCGTGCCGTGCCGCCGCCGTAGGAAACGGTTTTTTCGAAGGGAATCGAGACAATCGCCGCGCCCGCTTTTTCCCGCTCGGCGAACGAGGCGGGGATATCGAAAAAGTGCTCGGCCATACGCGCTCCTTGCCGGTTAGAGCCGTCAGTGTAGAACACCGGCCGACGTCCGTCGAGAACCGCACGGCCGTACAAAACGGAAAACGCCGGTCCTCAGTTTTCTGAGCCCGAAAAGGGCAAGGCGTCAGTTTTTTCGTTGCTTTTTGCTATCGCCGTGCGATAATTCATGCGGAAAATCAGTATTTTAGCGGAACTGAGAGGCTGGCATAGGATTTGCGATAGTAAAAGCTTGGTCTTTGCCACGTGGTAAAATTCCGCGCTGATGACGCGCTTTTTGGGGAGATACAGTCATGAAGTTTGGAAAATGGATTATGTACGGCTGGCTGGCCTTCGCGCTGGTTGCCTCGTTTAGGTTGGCGGCCTGCGCCACCGGCGACGGCGACAGCGACATATATACCGACAAGGCCGGTCTTTATCGATGCCGCGATTGCGGCGACGTCATTACCTGGTTACAGCAAAACGCGACGATGGAAATGGAACGAGCGATCGACGCCATCTACAGCGAAGACTGGTACGAGGTTCCTGAAGACGACTGGAGCAACGAAGACGACACCGCCGCTCCCGGTGGCGACGACGACGATTTCGCCGCCGACGATGATCAGGCCGGCGGCGAAATGGGAGACGATGACGGCGGCACCGGCGACGGTGACGCGCGCGGCGACGATTATACCGACACCAACGTGCAGGAAGAGGGCGTGGATGAGGCCGACATGGTCAAAACCGACGGCAACTACCTCTACCTGGTCACCGGCGGCTACTTCATTCTTTTCGACGCCAATCCGCAGGTCAGCACCGAGGAAATCTCTCGCGTCGATATCGAGGGATACGTCAGCGACATGTACCTCTACGGCGACAAGGCGCTGGTCTTTTCGCGCGTGACCCGCGACCAAGCGCCCGCCGAACTTTGGCCCGACGTGCCCGAGGATGAGCGTTACTGGAACGTAGTGAAAGTCTCGATCGTCGACCACTCCGACAAAACCGATCCCTTCGTCGAGCGCGAAATGTACGTCGAGGGCGAATTGGTCAGCAGCCGCATGATCGACGCGGGCGTGCGCATCGTCACCACGGTGCATAAGACGCTCGCCGGTCTGGAGTACTACCTCGACGGCTACGACTACACGCCTGAAGAACTCGAGGTCGCGCTGGAAGAACTCAAGGCGCAAAACCGGGCGATCATCGAAGAAAGCACTCTCGAAGATTGGCTGCCCCGCTACTACAACGTCATTCACACCGCGGGCGGCATGGAAACCGAAACCGGCCTGCTGTCGGAGTGTCCCGACCATTACCGGCCGGAAGATCCGATGGGCACGGCCATTCTCTCCGTGTTGACCGTGCGCATGGACGACCCCACGGCCCGGCAACTCGACATCTCGATTATTGCCGATGGGTACATGGTCTACGCCAGCCAAGAGAACCTCTACGTCAGCGGCACCATCGACACCGCCTGGGGTTGGGTGGAACCCGAGCAGTTTGACGACTTGAGCCCCATCCACCGCTTCGACATCGCCTCCAATCCGGAAGAGGCCGTCTACAAGGGTAGCGCGGAAGTGCGGGGTTGGATGCTCAACCAATTCTCCATGAGCGAGTGGCAGGGTCACCTGCGCGTGGCGACTTCATACGGCGGCTGGCGCACCGGTACGCCGGAGCGCAACGGCGTTTTCTGCTTCAGTCTGGATGACCAGCAGGGCCTCGTGCCCGCCGGTTCGCTGGAAAACCTGGCCCTCGACGAGCAAATCTACGCCGCCCGCATGATGGGCCCGCGCGGTTACCTGGTCACCTTTGAGCAAACCGACCCGCTGTTCACCATCGACTTGTCCGACCCGGAAAACCCAACCCTCGTCGGCGAACTCGAAATTCCCGGCTTCTCCACCTACCTGCACCCGATGGGCGAGGATTACCTGCTGGCCGTCGGGCAGGGCGGCGATGAGTGGGGCAGCGACGGCACTTTGGCGCTTTCGCTGTTTGACGTGAGCGACTTCGCCAATCCGCAGAAACTGTGGGGACACAACTTCGGTTGGGTGGGGTCGGCCGCGGCGTACGACCATCACGCCTTCCTCTACGATCCCAGCCGCGACCTGTTGGCGATCCCGATCATTGATTGGGGGTACGGCGACGACTGGGGTGACGAGGATGAAACCGTGCCTGGTGACGACCCCGTTGCCGATGACGACGAACCGGGCGCCGATGACGACGAACCGGTCACCGACGATGACGACGAACCCGGCAGCGGCGACGCATTTGCCGGCGTGGTCGTGATGGATGTCACCGTAGCCGACGGCTTTGCCGAGTTGGCACGGATCGATCACAGCCTAATCGAACCGGAAGCCGGTAGCGACGACTATTGGGGACTTCCCGAACCGCGGCGCTCCGTGCGCATCGGCGACTACTTGTTCACGATCAGCACCTTCGGGCTGGTTGTTACCGAAATCGGCACCTGGGACAACGAGCAGGAAATCAGCCTGCCCTGGGAAGAGGAATACTACGGCTGGGATGACGGTTGGGAAGACGGTGGCGACGTGCCGCCGGAAGGTACCGACGGCGAAGGTTCCGACAGTTCCGGTGGCGACGATATCTAATCGCCGCGTTGACGAAGAACAAAAGCCCCGGGGCGATCACCTCGGGGCTTTTTTCGGTTCAATCGTCCAGATCCCAGACCTTGGGCTTTTTCTTTGCCTCGGGCTCAGGCGACATGTCGCGCTTGTCGACGATTTTTGGATCGCCGTCACGCGCCGTGACGTTCTCATACAAACCGTCGTCGCGCTTGACCAGTTTCGTGAAACCTTGATCCCGTAATTCGCGGTCGGAGGTCGGCGAAGCGATATTCGGCCGGGACACAAGACGCCGCACCAAGCCGCCGCATTGCGGGCACTTCGTGAGCGGCGACTCGCCCGCCTTGTGCATCACCTCGAAGCGCGCGCCTTTTTCGCAGGCCTCGCCTTCGTGTTCGTACTCATAAATCGGCATCGAGCCCTCGACTTATAGGCCGCAACCGCTGTCGTCGCCATCGTCGTCGTCATCACCTGCCACCTGGTCGTCGTCATTGTCGTCGTCATCATCATCGTCAACCGGCGCGGTATCGTCGTCGCCGGTGGTATCGTCGTCGCCGGTGGTGTCGTCGTCGAGGAAGTCCTCGCAGGCCGGATCGTCCAGATCAACCAGGCCGTTGCAGTCGTTATCTTTGCCGTCGTCGCAGATCTCCTCGGCGCCCGGGAAGACTTCCGCGTCGTCGTTTTCGCAATCCTGATAGGGATCCGTGCACGAGCCGCCGTAACCGAAGCCGTCGCCGTCGGTGTCCAGGCACACATCGCCGAAGAACCAATCCATCACCCGCGCCGTGAATTTCTTCGCTTCAAACATCGGCATCGCCTGCAGCGGGAAGGCGGCGAACGCAAAACGATACGGCTCGTCCGCCGCGTCGTGCATCGGGAAGCGCAGGCCCATGTTGCGCAAATCCTCGTTACGCCAGATCGGCGTCGCGCCTTCCATCACTTTGATCGTGTCCGAATAATCGGTGAAGGGGTAGGTAAGCGGACAGGCAATGCCTTCGGTCAAGGGCTCGCCCGGCACACCGCCGGCCGCTTTTGAACCGGTATCGTTGAAGTACGTTTTCACTTTCAGGTAATCGCGCGCAAAGCGGTAATAGCGATCGTGCAGGTTCTGCATTAGATCCTGCCCAACCATCATCAGCTTGCCGCCCCGATCCAGGAACGCCGCCAGAGCCACCTCCTCCGCATCGAAGAACGTGCCCAACGCCGGGCCCGTGAACCAGATCACCGCGTGTGCCTGCGCCAACAAATCGCGCGGGAACCGCTTCTGGTCGACCACCCTCCACAGGTCGTAATCAACGCCGATGTCGTCGAGCATCCGCCCGTAGAACAGGTAGCCGTCTTCTTCGCCTTCATCGGCGATCAACAACACTTCGGCCGGCTTCTTCACTTCGCCGTAGACGGTCATGCTCGCGCCGGTCATGCCCGGAGACGTGGCTTCGATGGCGATCTCCACCGGACCGAGCGTTACCATCGCCGCGGGCACCGCGCCCCAGAAAATACCGTCGCCGGCGATGCCGTCATTGTGCGCGCCGTCGTCGAACAGCATGAAGGATTGTCCGTTGTAGCGCGCGGTCACTTCGGCGTATTGGGCGCCGCGGCCGCAGTCGTCGGTTACGCGCAGCGCCACCGGCAGCGGGCCTTGCTCGTAGCGAATGAAATCGACGCCGGGATCCACCGGATGCAGGTACAAATCATTTTGGGTGCACGGCGGCGTGATGGGCAGCATCACCTCGCGGCCGAATCCCGAGATGCCCCACTCGATGCGGAACATGCCGCTTTCGCCAAAGCTCGAACCCCACGAGTTTTTGCAGATCCAGTACTGCGCATCGATGTCGTAACCGATGATCACCACGCCGTGACCACCCAGGAGCATCCCCGACGTGTAGCCGTAGACGCCGTGTTCGTACTCGAAAAAGTTTTCGTACACATCAAAGCCCACCGTGACCGGCCCCTCTTGCAGAGCCATGACGATGGCCTCGTATTCTTCCGGCGTGTCGGCTTCTTCGTTGAGCACCACTTCGAAGTCTTCCAGCATCAACGTGCGCCGCGCCCAGTCTTCGCATTTACGGTTGCACTCATAATCACGCGCGCCGTACGTGAAGCAATCCTCGTCGGGAATACCCGCGTCGCGTGCCGCGACCAACACGTCGGTCATCCAGCCGCCGTCGCAACCAAAGATACTTTGGCAACTGACGATGTACTGTTCGGATAAATTCAATTGCGGGTCGTTAAGACCCATCTTGATTGCCCAAGCCGCTTCGATCGCGCCGACGCCCGAAAATGCGTAGCACGATCCGCAGTCGCTCTGATCCCGGATCGGCGTGATGAAGTCGCCGCCGTATTCCCGCCAATCCAAGTGATGCGGCACGTCCGCCATCGAGAGCTTCGACTTGAAACGCGGCAGGTCGTTAATCGTCGGATTCGGCCGCCAACCAAGCATCGCTTTCTTTTGTTCGACCGAAAGTTTCGAAAGCGGCGTCTTGCCGCTTGCCCACGACAGGCCGCTCGCTTCCAGTCGTTCTTGCGACGCGCCGGGCGCCGAGGGATCGGCCGTGGCGGTCACGGCCCAGGTCAGAACCAAACATAAAGCAAACAAAACAATAAAACGTTTCATGGTAATCTCCCTCTGCAAATCCTATTCTTTCTACAAGTAATTCATGGTGATAGACAAGGGCGACTAGGCGATTTTCCGGCCGGCTGAACGCTCTTCCAAGAAGGGGATCAGCGGGCTCTCGGGCGGGGCCACGCTGTCAACCGCCGCGCAAAACGCGGCCATGTCCTCCAGAAACAGCGGTACCACTAGGCTTTTGCCGTTCTTGGCGTGAAGTTCCGCATATTTCATGGTGAGAAAATTCGCCGACTTCACCGACGCGAGGTCCGCCCACTCGATCCGGCGCAGGCGTCCGAAAAAGCTTCGCCCGGCGATTCCCTCCGCTGTTACCGTGACCCGGCAGCGGCCTACCAGGGCGTACGCGAAAGGCAGCAGGACAACAAGGCCGAAACCCGTACCGGCAGCCAGCCGCAAGACCAGCATGGCGGCATCGAAATCCGAAACATCGTAAAACACGACTTCCTTGATAACGCGAGCCGCCAGCAGGACGAAAAGAAAAGTGAAAAGGACTACCGCGAGACCGCGGTAGCAAGCGGTAAACGACATACGGAACTCATCGCACTTGACGCCCATGATGTGCTCCTCCCCGGGCCGAACATACCGCACACGTTTCTACCCGCGCAAGCCGAACCTGCGCGCGGCGGCCACCCGGATAAACGCCACCGTTGATCAGATGTTTCTGGAAAAAAACAGGTCAGCGTCACAGAGTCATCGAATTCAGGCCGACTCCCGATGCCGTCCGGGACGCAGCCACAACCACGCCAACAACAACGCCAGGGCAATACCAGCGCCGAACATGATCAGAGCGAGCTTCAGATCGGGCGCTTCGCCGTCGGCCACGATGACGAAGTTTTTTGCCAAGTAGCCGCTTAACCCCGACAACTGTTTGCGTTCGTCGCTGTCGAGTTCAATGCCGAACTTCACCGTGCCCTCGATGTTCCGGCGGGGAAACAAGTCGTCGTAGTGATCTACCATGAATTCTTCGATTTTTGCTTCGTCGGTGACCTTGTCCAAATCGATCAATTTTCGCACGGTCTGACGCAAGCCCTCGTCGCGGGAGTTAAGCACCAGGCTGACTTTCGGATTGTCCTCGTAAAAATTGACAGCCCCGGGCACGACCGGAACGTAAACCTGGGTAATCGAACTGTGCCCGATAAAAGCGGCTTCGGGTATAACCAACGCGCAATCCGTAAGTTTCACCCATTCCCGGTCCGGTCGCTGCTTGGCGTACTCCTCGCAGGTCATCGTCAGCGGCTCGGGGTTTTTGATGACGGTGTACAGAGCTTGGCCGCCGCCCCACAGAAGCGCCAAGACCACGATAACTAGAATAAGGCTGAATTTTTTCATGGCTTCCTCATTGATTCTTCGGATCTGGAAACGGATTGACGAATTTTTAGCAAGCGCGAGAGCAAAGATCAAGCTTCATTCGGCCTTGCCCGGGGGCGATAGCCTCAGCGCCGAGTACCAAACCGGCCAAAAACGATTGAGGCCCGCCGCTCTTTCTGGTACACAAATGCATGCCTCCTAAGCGATCGAAACCGCGGTGGACGCGGCGCCGCGTCCTCTTTTTGCTGCTCGCCTACGCCATCGTGTTCCTGGCGGCCGAGGCGACCGTGCGCATCATCAATCCCATGACCGCCCGCCCGGCTTACTACGGATACCCCGAGGGCCTGATCATACCCGACGAAACCATCGGCCACCGCTACCACCCCGGCTTTCGCGGGCGCTTCATGTCGCCTCGTTACCGCGACGTCGAAATCAACATCAATGCCGCCGGCTTCCGCGATACCGAGTGGAACCCGACACCGTCCCCCGACGTGCCGCGGGCGATCGTCCTGGGCGATTCGATCACCTTCGGCAGCCCCTTGCCGATAGACCAACGCTTCGACAACGTCGCCGAGACCACCCTCGCCCAACAAGATTCGCCGCTCGATATGTGCAACTGCGGCGTCAACGGTTTCGCCGTCGCGCAATACGACCTACTCCTGCGTGAGGTGGGTCCGCAACTCGCGCCCGAGATCGTCGTGGTCGGCCTGTGTCTCAACGACGCCGAGCCGCTCAGCCCGGCTGACGACGCCCGCATACAGGCCGCCAAGGAAGCCGAGAAACGTGGCACGCTCCAACGCGCCAAGGAACGCCTGAAGACATACCGCCTCGATTTCGACAAAAGCTATTTCGTCAATCTGATCATCCGCGGCGCCCAGGAATGGGCATGGAAAATCCCCGGCGCCGCCCCGCGCATGGCCGATCGTTACGCCCAAAAAACCCGCCGCCAGTTGGAGAAGATCTACGCCGACGGCACCGGCCTGCCGCGCCTCCGAAAACACTTGACCGCCATGCGCCGCTTCACCGAAGAGAAACTCGGCGCGCGCTTCCTCGTCGTCGTCTTTCCCTACCGGCACATGCTGCACGAAACGAGGCCCTGGATCATCGACGAGGTGACCAAGCTGCTGGCCGACGAGGGCATCACCCACCTCAACCTCGCGGAGACTTTCCGTGTGTATCGCAACCATCCCGAACTCTACGCGCACCGGGACGACTGCCATCCGGCCGCGCTCGGCCACCGTTTGGCGGGCGAGAAACTGGCCGCGTTGGCGGCGTCATGGCTGAGGGGAAAAAGTGCGCTGGTTCCCTAGCGGGACTCGGTGGCGGCGAAAACGATCTTGCCGTGCAACACACCCCGGGAGCTGATCATCCGCTCGCCGATCTCCCGGACATCCTCCACTCGACCTCGCAACACGGTAATCTCCAAACACCGGGCGTGATCGATGTGTACGTGCGTGGTGGCCACTACGATGTCGTGATGATCGTGCTGAATGGACGTCAGCTTTTCGGAAAGCCCGCGGGTGTGATGATCGTAGACCAGCGTAACCGCGCCGACGACTTCGGCATGGGCCTCTCCCCATTCCTCGCGCAGCAACGCCTCGCGCATGAGATCCGCGATGGCTTTCGAGCGCGTTTCGTAACCCTTTTCCTCGATATAGTGATCGAAGCGCTCAAGCAGGTCCGGCGGTAAGGACACACCGATACGAGAAACAGGGTCTTTCGGCATGATTACATCTCCCAGGTGTGAGTCTCGTGGAGAATAGCCGGGTGTGGATCGAGGGTCAACGAGCGCCTAAAAAATCCGTAGGTCGCCCACAATTTGTTCGATGTCTTCCATTTCCTGAGAGGAAAGCGAAAAGTCCGTTACCATCGCGTTGTCTTCGATTTGCTCCGGGTGCTTCGCGCCGACCAGCGCCGTGGGCACCGCCGGCTGTTGCAGCACCCAGCGGATCGCAACGTGGGTCAGGGGCACGCCCATGCGCGCCGCCTTATCCCGCAACCGATGCGCGGCGGCGATCACGTAGGGGTAGTTTCGTCGGTCGAAAATCGCCTGATTGTTGCGCCAATCGTGTTCCGCCAAGCGAAAATCGCGCCGGTATTTTCCTCCCAGAATGCCGAAAGCCAGCACTCCATAAGGAATAAACGCGATGCCGTGCGCCTGACAGTACGCCAGCATGCCGCTGCGCGCGGGCCGGCGATCAAACAGGCTGAACTGACTCTGCACCGCGGCGACCGACCCGACTTCCATGACGTCCTCCAACTCCTCCAACGTAACGTTGGAGACACCCAAATAGCGTATCTTGCCCTCATCGCGCATCTTCACCAGTTCGCCGAAGGCGTCGGCAATATCGGTCTTGCCGTCCGGCGCATGCAGATAATACAGGTCGATCACGTCCCGACCCAATCGTCGTAGGCTCGCCGTCACCGCGTTGCGCAGATGCGCCGGGCTGATGTCCCGGCCGGCGAATTTGCCTTCCTGGTTCCACCGCAGCCCGCCTTTCGAGGCGATCACGGCTTCCCGCGGCAAAATCTTGCCCAGCAGCGTCTCCGCCCGACCCAGCCCGTAATAATCAGCCGTATCGAAAAAACTAACGCCCGATTCCCATGCCCGGCGCACGGTCGTCGCCGAGTCCACTTCGTCGATATTCACGAACAGGTTGTGTCCGCCGATTCCTGTCGTCCCCAGCGCGATCTCGGAAACTACAAGATCGGTGTCGCCGATTCGGTTGGTCTTCATAACTCTGTTTTTTCTCCCGGTAGCGAAGTGCCGCGCTGCAGTAAGGCTCCACCATCCGATGACACCGTCAACATTAATCTTAATGTCTATCGGTAAAAATGCGCATAATATGAACCCGTTAGAGAAAAAAAAGAAAAAAAGGAACCTGTTTTCGAAGCTAATGGTGTACAATAGAGATCGGGTTTCAACAACTACCGGGGAACTTCCTTCACTTTTCCGTGTCGACCATAAAAAAGTCGCGGGCCTTTGGGGCCCGCGATAAAGGGTAGTGTCTTTGTCGTGTCATGCTTTTCGCGAGAGATTGTGTCCATTTTCGTTCTCAACCAGAACGATAGGGATTATTTATGCACAGTCAACCATAAAGCGCGAAAAGGAAGGCCTCTTAATCGATACGGGCACGCAAAAAAGAGCGTAAGTAATTCGCAAAAGGATCGACAAATAGTCTAGACAATGGTACTAATAACTAATCTAGTCGCGCACTGTTTTGATTTCGGGGTTGCTAAGTGTGCGAAATATAGCAAAAAGAAATGCCAAATGGTGGTTGGGCAAACATAAAATAACAAGACCCAAATGGAGATAGTAGAAAACATGAGTGGAAACGGCGCACCTGTAGAAGCGAAAATTGTCGACGAGAAATCGAGCAGCAAAACCGCTGCCGGCAAAGCAAAAAAGCGTTCCACGGGCAGCACGAAAGACGCAAGTCTCGTCTATGCCGGCGCGTTGCAGCGCTATCTCGCCGAACTTCGACAATATCCCTTGTTGACGCGCGATGAGGAATTGGAGCACGCCGTCAATTATTACGAAAACGCCGACCCGAAAGCGGCTTACAACCTCGTGACCGGCAATCTGCGCCTCGTGGTCAAGATCGCCATGGAGTATCAGCGAGCCTTCATCCAAGTGATGGACCTGATCCAGGAAGGCAACATCGGCTTGATGCAAGCCGTCAAAAAATTCAACCCTTACAAGGGTGTCAAGCTTTCCAGCTACGCCGCGTGGTGGATCAAGGCGTACATCCTGCGCTATATACTCAACAATTGGCGCATGGTGAAGATCGGCACGACACAGGCTCAGCGAAAACTCTTTTTCAACCTCCAAAAAGAGAAGGAACGGCTGGAAGCTCAAGGCTATACGCCGACGCCGCAGCTCATCGCCGAGCGTCTCGACGTGCCCGCCGAAACCGTCGTCGAAATGGAACAACGACTCGGCCGACCCGATCTATCCATCGACGCACCGGCCGGTGAAGACGGCAAGGGCACGGTCGGCGATCTTATCCCCGGCGGCTACACCCGGCAGGATGAAGTACTGGGTAACCACCAGGAAATCCAACGTTTCCGCGAAGCTTTGGCCGAGTTCGAAATCGATATCTCGGACAAGGACGCTTTCATTCTGCACCACCGGCTTCTGGCCGAGGAACCGCTGACCCTGCAGGAAATCGGCGACCACCTGGGTGTCACGCGGGAGCGCGTACGCCAACTCGAAGCGCGCTTGTTGCAGAAAATGAGGGTTTTTCTGGAAGAACGCGGGCTGCGGCCGGTCTGAGCGAATCCTCACATTGAAGTCGGAGGGAGTTTGCCGTGAAGTCGGTTAACTGCGGCGACCCATGAACATCCGCATAGTGTCTTCCATTTCCCGCAAACGGACGAAATCGGCCACTTGGTAAGTCCGAGTGCCGGCCTTGGTCTTTTCGCCGACCTGGTATTCCGAGCGCAGCAGGCCAAGATCCGAGTAATGCCGCAGCGCGGTTTCCACGATGATTTTATGAACCGCTTCCGGGTGTTGCAGCTCACCCATGCTCAATAAGCGATGGCCTTTCTTTAATACGAACTTGATCAAATCCTTGTCCGTATCCACTTCGCTCTTGCGTTTGAGCAGCGAACGCGCCGCCAAGTCGTAGCTCTCCACGTAACCCGAGACCACCGCCGCGAAGGTCTCGGCCGCAAAACGCCCCTCACCGGTGAGCAGGTATCCGCCGGAGTGCTTGCCGACCCAGCCGCGAGCCTCGAATACGCCCAAGGTGCGGTCGAAGTCGGCGTCGTTTTCCGCCTTGGTGCGTTCGGGGGTCGCTCCGAACACGAACTCGCGGCGCAACAAGCTGACCAAAAAGCAAAAGCGCTCAAACAGGCGGCCGGTAGGCAGCGGGTCGTTTTCCGATAACAAGGTGGCCGCCACCAGGCTAATCCAGTGGTGATGCGGCACGACCGTGTTCGCGTAAATGGACAGCGCCAGACGACGGTCTTCCTCGAGCAGGTAGAAGGGCGGCTCTTCGCTTTCTTCGTCCTCTTCCACGCCCAGCACTTTTTCGGCGACCATCGCCGTCAAAATCGTCTCGACGCCGACGTGTTTGGTCGGTAACGGCGCCCCTTCTTCGCGCAAGTGCTCGGAAATCAAATCGTAGCGGCGCTTCACGGCGTCGGCGGGAATGCCGCGCCGCGCCCCGGCCAGCAGCGCTTCGGCCACGATCGCGTACTCCGTGACCGGCTGCAGTCGGTTGATGTCGTGTACAACCCGATGGGCGACCGACTTGGCCGTTCGCCGAATTTCCTCCGATTCCCCCAGCGGCGCGTCACCGCGGGTTTTCCCGGCCCAATCCCACATCGTGATCGGCTCCGCGAAATCGATCCACACGCGACCGCGCGACTTGGTCAGCAGCCGCCGGTGCCGTAACATCGTCTGCAGGTTTTCACCTTCCTGGGGCCGCCCGGCCGCTTCGTCGGTGTAGAAGCGTTCTTCGAAAATCCGTTCGTAACCGATCGATACGGGCACGACCGCCAGTGGTTTGTCGACTACCTCCGCGGCGGCCTCCAGCAGGTACTGAATGAAGCCGGTCTTGGGCGGGAGCAACTTGCCGATACGGCTGCGACCGCCCTCGACGAAGAAGGTCAAGCTCAAATCCTCGCGCAACACCGCCGCGAGATATTTCACGAAGCACAGCGTGTAAATTCGCTTGCCGCGAAACGACCGGCGCATGTACAGCGCGCCAGCCCCACGAAACAGCGAACTGATCGGCCAGAAATTCAGATTGACTCCGGTTACCGTCAACGGCAGCGACATATGGTTCTTGTAGAAAATGTAGTTCAAGATGATGTAGTCGATGTGGCTCTTGTGCGACGGCACGAACACCACCGGCATTTCACGCGTGATGCGCCGCACCTTTTCCAGGCCCCGCATGTCCACTTCGACACGCGGATACACGCGCCCCAGTATGCGATCGAGAATGAACACGACAGACCGCACGACGCCCGGCCTCAGGTCGGCGGCCATTTCCTCCAAATACCGCCGTGCTCGACGGCGCGTTTCGATGAAGGGCTCGTCGTTCTCTTTGCAGTAGCGCATCAATTTGGCGACGAAATCCGGTTCGTGCAGCACCGCTTCGATCATCTCGTCCCGACTCTTGCGTGCCGGCCCCAGCACAACCCGGCGCTCGGTCTCGATGCGGTCGAGCAGGTATTGCCGTATGTGATACGCGCGGTCGGCCTCCGGTTGACCGACAAACAGGGAAGGCACCTTCATCGCTACATCTTCTTCCAAATCCTCGAGAGTCTGCGGCCGCGCCACCTTGATGAACGTCGCCCGCCGGTGTCGCAAACCCAGCCAAATACGACGCAGGCTCCCGGGGTTGTCCGACGGGCCCACGATCATGTCGACCACCGATTTGATGTCCCGATCCGGCGCGCGACCGTAAATCAACACCAACGGCACGACGACGATCGGCACCCCTTTCTCTCGGCTGATGCGCGATATCTCCAGCAATGGATCGAGCCGTTCCTTGCCCGGGGCAAACCGGCGCGGCACGCCCCGAAACTGGTGCAAGGGCAGCAGCGTGGGGATGTGGCCGGTCACCAAGGTCTCGACATACCCGTTGCGGTAAGGGTTCGGGTAACCCTGGCGCTCAAGGATACTGACCACCGTGCCCACCACGCGCCGCAAGGCCGTCAGCCACGGCTGCCATAAATAAAGTGAGATGTAGTGCGCAAATTGCGGGTAGGGCAGACCGTCGCGGCGAAGGATGTACGCCATGCGCAGGTACTCCAGCCGACTGGGACTGCGTAGCACGAATACCACCGTGCCCAGTCTCGCCGCTTGCCTAATTTCCTCGCGGTCGGCGGCGGAGATCGTCGCTTTGCCGAAAAGAAATTGAAACAAACGGTCAAAAAACAGGCTGAAACGCCCGAAAAAGATGGTGCTGTAGTGGTGAAACGAACCCTGTAAAAAACGCCGTAAGTGGCGAGGCTCACTGGGTTTTGTGGCGCGATCGCCGGACTTTCGTTTCCGCTTGAAAAGCATAGCTTAACATATACCCGTCCCGGGGTTGCGGCAAAGGCCTTTTTTGGCCCGAAGCACGCTAAAGCTCACCGGGCAAAAAGCCGATGATTCATATACAACTCTTTGGAGAGGTGTCCCATGCCGATCGATCCCATTACCCCTGGCGCTGTCGCCCCGAATCAACCGGCCAACGCGAAAAAAACGGACCTGGCAGCACCCGCCAAGCTGCAGGCCGGCGACAAAGTGGCGCAGCGGGATGAAAGATTCCCCTTCGCCGTGTACGCCAAGCACACGCTGGACCAACTGCGTTCGCTCGTCCAATCAGTCTCGGACGGATTCAACCTGGACGAATTCGACCCCTCGCCCGATGCTGTCTCCGATACCATCGCCGGTTTCGCGGTCGGCATGTTCGGCGCGTATCGCGAACAGCACCCGGAGCTCTCCGACGACGAAGCGATCAACAAATACGAAAAGCTCATCGGCAATGCGGTCAACAAAGGGTACAACGAGGCGCTGGCGATCCTGCAGGGAATGGACATCAACGACGAGAACACGATGGGCCAGATCCAACAAACCCACAACCTGATTTTCGAGAAGCTCGACCGCTTCTTTACCGAACAAAGAGACCTCGTCGCGCAGCAAAACAGCGACAAAGCGGACGTAATTTTGTGACACGCGCCGCTTTTTGTGTCCGAACGGTCGCTGATTTCATGTCCAAATCCGCTAATCAACGTCGCATTTTATGACCAAATGCACCCAAAGTCACTAATTGGCGCTGCCGAGGTCTGCGTTGACTGAGCCGGTTCAGGGGCCGTCGAAGGCTTCGGGCAGGTAGTCGGCAAGAGGCTTGGCGAGCGGCGTTCCGTCCTGATCTTCGGTGACCACCACAATACCCGCCGCGAACTCATGCAGCATCTGGCGACACAGGCCGCAGGGCGTAGCCGGGGTGCTTTGTTCCGCCACCACGGCGATGTGGGTGAACGCGGTTTGTCCCTCGCTCAGCGCCTTGAGCAAGGCGACGCGCTCGGCGCAAAAAACCTGTAGAAGACTGGGGCTTTCCACGTTGACGCCGGTGAAGACCTCGCCGGTTGCCGTGCGCAAGGCGGCGCCGACGCGGTATCCGCTGACATGGGGCAGAGCATGACTCATGGCGCGACGAGCCGCCGAGAGCAAAGAGCGCATTTCGGAATCGGGTAGGGGGTGTGTCATGGTGTTAAACAACAAACCGCGGGGCTCGGTATGGGAGGATTGGGGAGGACACTAACATAACCCGAGCCCCACGGCTGATTTCATGCCAATACCTGGAAGTATTATAACGATTGTTGGACCGGTTTGCCACTATTTTTTTCGCGTCCGAAGAAAAAACTGTGGCACTCAATGCACAATTACCAAGCGCCATTTGTCCGTCGTTCCGGGCTCGAGTTCGGCGATCCGCAACTGAATCTCGACCCCCGGGAAACGGGCGGCGACGACCTCGCGGGCGGCCAGCAAGTCCGCGCGGTGTTGGTCGAGTTCCAACATACGGTTTTCAAAGCCGAAATGGCCGTATGCGCCACAATTTTCGTGCGCCACGAAGTAGATCGTTTTGACCTTGTGTAGGTCGACCGAAACGACCAAATCTCGCAGCAACGAGGCATCGGATCCCGCTTGGGGCCGCACCAAATCCTGCACGCAGCCGGCGCGGGTGATGATGTCGCAATCAACGTTCAACCCGGCGACGAATTCGCCGATGAAATTACCGCCGCCTCGACGTTGATGAAGCCGAAAATCTTCACATGTGAGGACCGCCGCCTCGCAAAGGTGACTCATAACAAGGTCCTTTCCTCGTTTGCAGGTTACCGACCTGGGACAATGGGCAAAAGGGGAATATCTGTCAAGCTTGACGCGGCTTGGCTGTCGCCATCAAACCGGCTGCCGCCAACGTGAGAACCGCCGCGGCCGTAAACAGCGCCGGCGCCGGTACTGCCGCCATCGACTGCAGCAGAGTCGCTTCGATGAAAGTGTCCAGCACCGCGTACGCGAGGAAGATCCAGGCGAACAAGCGCGCGAAATGCGCCGTGCCGAAACGTGTTGCCGCGAACGTGCCAAGTAACGAATACATGCCGCCGTAGTTCCAACCAAGAACGGCGCAGCCCAGGTAGACGAGCCAGATATTCTGCGTCATGCCCAGGAACAGCACCGTGAAGACCGCCTGGGCGAAAAGCAACACGGCGAAAACGCGTCGCGCTCCCCAAGCGTCGGCAAGCAGACCCCACACCAACCGGCCGATGCCGTTGGCGAAGGAAAAGAAAAACCCCATGGCGATCACGGCCACCATGCGCGCTTGGTTATCGCGCAGGTCCCCGTGGGCGATTAGCTGTTCCGCCGGATACGTTTTGAGCAGCTTCATCACCAGCCCCGTAGCGCCCAAGGCGAGAACCGCCACGACGACCACCCGGAAGAAATCAGCCGAACGCCAAAGCTCGCCGGTCGAAAAGGGCGGCACATCTTCCTCTTCTGCGGGAGAACGCAGCAAATAAGCGCCCGCGATGTGCAACACGAGGATCAAGCCGCCGAAAACGAAGTACGTGAGACGCGTCGAGAAAGGTCCGAGCGATTGCAGGCTGCCGCCGAGCCGGGAAAAAAGCATACCGCTGAATCCCGCCGACGCGAACGCCGCGCCGAGCAGCAAACCGGGACGATCCGAAAACCAGCGGATGCCGCGGTCGAGACTGACGCCGAACGCGATTCCCAGACCCGCGCCGGCAAAAAAGCCGACGAAAAGCAGGTTCATCAACACGCGCGCGCCGAAGACGCCGGCCAGAACGTATCCCGCCGCCGCCAGCCCGCCGCCGACCATCAGCAGACGCTGGGCGTTGTGTTTCTTAATCGCGTAAGCGGCCACGAACAACCCGGCCAACCACATTACATTCATCGCGGTGCCGACGGCCCGGGTACCCGCCGGCGTCGCCCCGGCTTGGCGTAAAAGCGTCGCGAAAACAGGCCACGCGTGAATCGCGCCGACCGCCGCTTGCACGGCGCAAACGCCAATCAATACTTTCGTTTTTTCGCGAATGGGATTATCCACCATGTCTCCAAATTCAGAGTGTGAGTATAAGACACCGGTTGTCTCCCGGCAACTGAAACCGCCGCCACGCCGCAAAACGACAAAAAAAAGGCCGCCCGTTCAGGCGGCCTTGGGTGATATCCGGTTACGTAACGGTTATGCAGGGGCCTTCGACGGCGCTTTGACCAGGGCAATGATGCCCGCGGCCACGAGGCAAAGGATGCCGCAGATGGTGAAGGCGAGGGGGAACTTGTCCAGGTCGCCGAGTTTGCCGCCCAAGATGGGTCCGAAGATACCGCCCACGCCGTAGGCGAGGAACACCCAACCGTAGTTCTGGCCGACGTTTTTGACGCCGAAGGTGCCCGCGGTGATCATCGGGAACAGAGCGAAGTTGCCGCCGAAATTGAAGCCGATCAGCGTGGCGAACAGGTAGAGCGAGTATTCGTTTCCGGCCATCCACTGGAACAGAATGACGAACACGCCCTGGGTGGCGGTCATCAGGATGATCGACAATTTCGCGCCGAGCTTGTCGCTGACCGTACCCCAAGCGATGCGGCCGATGCCGTTGGCCAGCGAGAAAAACACGGCCATGGCCGTACCCGCGATGGCGCTGGCAGCGACTTCGTCCATGCCGCCCGCCATGAGTGCTTGCGTCGGCCAAAGTTTCATCAGGCCGATGCTCATCAGGCCGGCGCTGGCGCCGAAGGCGAAGGTCAAAAGAATCATGTAGAACTGCGGCGTAGAGAGCATTTGGCCCGCGGTGAAATCGACCGTACCCGCGGCAGGCGCGGCGCCGCCGGTGGCTTTGGGCGGCTCGTAACCTTCCGGCAGCCAGCCTTCGGGCGGGAATTTCATCCAGATACCGCCGAGGAAAACGGCGGCGGCGAAGATGATGCCGTAGATCAGGAAGGTCGTGGACAGGCCCATGGTCTCAATCAAGTGGCCCCACGCGCCGGCCAGTTTGACCCACAACATGGCGCCGAAACCGAAACCGGCCACGGCCAGACCCGTGATCATTCCTTTTTTGTCCGGGAACCAGCGCATGCCCACGGCGATCGGCACGACGTAGCCCAGGCCGATGCCCGCGCCGCCCACGACGCCCACGAGTAGGAAAATCGCCCAAAAACTCGTGCCGCCGAACAAACCGGCCAGCACATAACCCAAGCCGAGCACGATGGCGCTGGCGAAGGTGAGTTTTTGTGGGCCGACCTTAGGCATCGCGCGCCCGGCCGCCACCATCACGACCGCGAACAGCGCCAGACCGGCCGAGAAAACGAGTTGCGTTTGGGTTTTGGACCAGCCCGCCTCGACCAGCGGCTTGGTAAACACGGACCAGGCGTAAATTGCGCCGAGGCAGAGCTGGATCAAGATCGCTCCGACAACGACTAACCAGCGGTTTTGGACTTTTTCGCTCATGGACGAGAACCTCCCAAGAAAAGCTTGTATTTATAGCATGTGAGTCAATTTCACATTTCAACCCTGTTTGGAAATCGGCAAATCCTAGCAGAGGACGAGGCCGCACGTCAAGCCAATGAATGGCGCCTCATTCAGTTATTTTGCTTTTCCGCCCCCATTGCTCATTTGTCCAAGGATGTTCATTATTTCCGCATGGCCGGATATACGAAATACGAACCGAACCCGTGGATTTCGCGCGCCGACACCCTCAGCGCGGCGATGCACGTGTTGCTGCCGCTGGCCGCCATCCCCTGGGTGTCGCGGGCCTTGAGCGAAGCCTCGACCAGCGGCGGCATGCGTTTTGCGGCATGGGTGCTGTTCGGCGCGACGTATCTGGGCTACCTGGTTTTCGCCATCGTGCTGCATCTGGAATATTTCCCCGAGCGAGCGCGCACGGTCGGCGGTCTCGTGCTCGTGGCGCCATTGGCCGGCTTGGTCGCGTCGTGGGGCGGCGGCTTTCACGCTTGGTTGGCGTCGACCGGCTTGCTGTTGCTGCTGGGGTTGGAAGTGGCGGTGTGGATTCTATTTTTCACCGCGGGCAAGCTCGGGGCGAGGGACCCGCAAGCGCCGCCGGGCGAAAGCAAGCTGCATTGGAACCGCGCCGGGCGGCTTCTCCTGAGCGACCCGGAATACCCAAGGATGATACCGGTGACGATCATCGGCATGTTCGTGATGCCCGGCTTCTTGTGTCTCGTATGGCTGGCGATGGTCGGCGGTTTGGGGCCGCGGTGGTGGATCACGATTCCGGCGCTGGCTGCGGTCGTGTGGTGTTATCTGCGCGTGTTGGCGAATCTGGCGGCCGAAGGGCGGATTTTCGGCCCCGGCAAACGAGCCTTCGACTAAAGAAGCGTCCGCCGAATGCGACATCCTGTGATATTCTGCCCGTTGTTTCCCCGACGAAAGGCGTGATGGTGAGCGAGCACCTCGAGCGCAATTTGACTGCTTTGCAGCGGCATCAGGGCGAACTTGTCAAACGCCTGCTGGCCGCGCCGCGCGACCCCTCCTACCAATTGGCGCAGACTTCCGACGGCAGCCTCGTCGTGTTGCGGACCGGCGGCGCGCAGCCCGTCGCGCTCAGCCAGCCGAAACAGGCGGCGGCGCTGGCGGCGCAATTCGCCGATCAGCGCGAGGCGCTCGTGGCGGGCAAAGAACCGCTTTGTTTTTCCGGCCTGCGGGCCGGGTATGAAGTGCGCGAGATGATCTCACGCCTGCGTCGGACGGACTACGAGGCGGCGCGGGGCGTGTACGTCTTCGAAGAAAGTTTCGATATTTTTCGCCTGGCCCTGGCGGCGCATGATTGGCGCGAGTTAATCGAGGCCGGCAATCTCTTTTTCTTCGTCGGGCCCGACGCTCCCGCACGCGCTGTGACGTTTTTCACGGAAGATCTGGGCAAGCCGCCGCCGCAGCAAGTCGTTCCGTTGGGATCGCAGGAACAGGCCCGCCGCGTTCTGGCCGTGCTGCAGACGATCGTGCAGGAATTGTCGAACCGCGTGGGCGAGTGGAAGCGGCAAATCCAAGCCTACCTCGATGAGTTGACGCCGGAGAAGCTGGCGCAAGTTTATTTCACGCCCGAGAAGCTGCGATTTATCCTCGTGAGCAACAAGTTGTCGTACTTCGTCCAGCATTCGATTCGCGACCTTCGCCGGGCGCTGGAAACGATGGGCGCCTCGGTGCTCGTGCTGGAAGAGCAATCGGTTGTCGACCGCATGACCGGCCCGCTGCAGCTTCGCGCCCTCGCGGAGTTCCAGCCGCACGGCGTGATGATGATCGACCACACGCGGCATGAGTCGCCGGGCCTGTACCCCGCCGCGCTGCCCTTTTTCGCGTTTTTGCAGGATTACATGCAGGATTTGATGACGCCGGAGGCGGCGGCGCAGGCCGTGCCGCGCGATCTGTTCGTGGGCTGCGTGGCCAACCTGGTGCGGCATGAGAAGCGGCAGTGCGTGTTGTTGCCCGCCTGGAGCAGCCCGGAAACCTATGCGCCGGAGTCGGACGAGGAAGGTCGAGATTTCGCCTGCGACGTGTGTTTCGTCAGCAATCTTTCGCAGTCGCACGAGGCGGCGTACACCTCGTTGCGCGGCAAATGGATCGCGTTGGAACCGCGGCTCGGGCCGGTGATCGACCGCATCTACGCACGGGCGCTGGAACTGGACCGCGACGGCCGGATGTTCGCCGACTCCTTCGCGTTTCGGCAATGGACGGAAAAAATTCTGGCCGAGGCCGGTGTGACGTTGGCGCGACCGTTGGTGTTCACCATCGATGTGTACGACCGCTTGATCAACCTCATGTTGCGGCATCAACCCTTGGAATGGGCCGCGGCGGCCGGGTACAAGCTCGCGTTGTACGGGCGCGGTTGGGAGAAGCATCCGCGGCTGGCCCGCTTCGCCAAGGGAGTGGCGGACAACGGCCCGGAGCTGGCCGCGATCTACCGCGCCGCGCCGATTCACCTGCACGTCAACCAGTACAACCTGGAGCACCCGCGCATCGTCGACGGCTTACTGGCCGGGGCGTTTTTTCTCGTGCGCGAGACGCGGAGCCTCGGGTTGCTGGAATTGGACGAGTGCTTTTTCGCGACGCGGGAACAGTTGCTGGAGAAGATCGCAGCGTTCCGCGATCGACCGGAAACGCGGCGGGAAGTCGTCGCACGAAACCGGCAACGCATCCGCCGGTGGGCGACGTACGAAAAAGGCTTGCGGGTGTCGTTTACGCATTTCGCGTTGCTGCGCCTGATGGAAACCATCCGCGACGAAACACTGCCGAGCGCGGCGACGGAAAACGCTACCGCGAAGCTCGTCGAACGCTTCGCCCTGGATCCGGTGCGCTTCGGCCTGCACGTGCTGATCGAGTCGGCGATCGCGGCCGGTCACCTGCCCGAGGGCGCCGGGGACGCCTTGGAATCGTGGGACGAGTACGGTCGTCAATGGGGCTCGGACGCGTGGGAGGATCTCCTCGCGCCGGGTGATGTGGAGAAACTCGCCGCGAACCTGGGAAAAGCGCTTGCCGCAAAGCCGGAAACGGCGGCGGTCGTTCACGAACTACTTCTCGCGTGGCGGCAGCGCGATACGGCCTACGAGCTGGCCCACCGTCTCGCCCTTGCCGGGTTGACGCCGCCGGCGGGTCACACCGACGAGGCTGCGCAACTGCGGGCCGAGCACGCATGCAGTCTTCCATTGTTGCGCCACAGGCTGCACGAGGATGACATCGACGCTCGCTGCCGATTGCGCGGCGCGCACACCAAACGCTGGTCGCACGAGGACCACATCGCCTTTACCGACGCGGCGGAATTGGGTCGGCTGCGGTATCCGATGGCCGCCGGGCAGGCCTTGGAGAAAGCCGTGCAAAGGGTGGCGGCGCAAAATCCGTGGCCGGTGATTGCGGCGGCGAGCCATGCGATCTTGAGCGGCGACTTGGATCACGCCGAGGCGCTGTTGACGCGATTCGTTTCCGAGAGCGCCCCGCCGGCAGAGTTGCGGTACGCGCAGGTGCTTCGCGCCTGGTCGCAATCGTCGCGCGGTGATATCGAAGGCGCGTTGGGCGGCTTGCCGGAACTCGGGCCGGATTCTTCGGCCTGGCAGGTTGCGGCCACGCTGCGGGCGCGCGGTCATGCGGCGGCCCGCGAGTGGAAGAGCGTCGTCGAATGGACGGCGCATGAGGCGGCGTTTGACAATCCGCGGCTTCACGAAGCGGCGACCGGTTATCGCGCGTTGGCCGAGGCCGCGCTGGAAAACGGCGCGACGTGGCGCAAGTGGAACGGCGAGGCGCGTTTCACGGTGGAACAGATTCCGCTGCCGTCGCTGCCGCGCGGCGTGATGCGCGTGCGGCAACTGGTGACGTGCGGCGACTATCTAGCGTTTTCCTGCCCGGCGGCTCCGGCGGGTTTGGCGTTTTTTGATCCGGCGACGCGGCGGTGGGAGTTACCCGACGCGGCGGCGACAAGCTCGTGGCACCCGGAGTTCGCGTTGGCGTCGACCGGCTCACAAGCGGTGGCGGCTTCGTGGAGCAGCCGGGAGGTCATCGTGTTGGACCGGGAGGGCGGCGCAGCCGAGCACTGGTCGTTACCGGAAGGCTTCGGCGTCGCGGCTAATTTCGCGGTGAGCCCGGCCGGTGCCGTGGTCATCGCCGATTCCTTTCACGGCTGCCTGTGGCATCGCTCGCCGGAGGGCGATTGGCGGCGCTTGTCACACCCGGTGTCTTCCGCCGAATCCGCACTGATCCGCTGGACGGGTGAAGATTTTTTGCTGGCGACGGGAGATGAAGTCGTGCGCGTTACCGAAGCGGGCGAGGCGGGGCAAGCCGGTAAGCTTGTGGGGCCCGTCCTTGACGTCGCGCCGGGGCAAGATGGTTTGCTGTGTCTGCACGCCGGGCCATATCGAATCGCGCAGTACGATTCGGCGGGGCGACCCACTTGGGAGGCGGCGGTGTTCGGCGATTTCGTGCCGTGGCACTTGGCGGGCGTGGCCGCGCTGGGCGGGACGATCTACACGGCGGACGATCGGCACGGCTGTTTGCTTGGTTTGCGGGTGAAAGAGTAGGGGCTCAGTCGTCGATCAGCGCGTCGACGGCTTCGGACGGCGCATGTTGGCCGTACAAACGCAGCACGGGCACACCGGCCTGCTGCAGCGGCGCGGCTTTTTTCTCCAAGATCGATTCGAAGCGGTCCGAACTCAAGATCACCGCGTCGAGTTGCATCGCGAGCGCATCCGCCGGGCTGATGATCGGCACGCCGCAGAGCGACTCGCCCCAGCGCGTCTCGTTGTCCTCGATGATCGCCGCCACGTTCAGCGCGCCGAAATCGACTTCCTCCAAAACACGCTGTGTGTGTAGACCGGCCCCGTACAGCGCCACCTGCCGCCAACCTTCCTCGGCGGCGCGGGCCAGGACCGGCTGCAACGCTCGACGCGGCGTGAGCGCCTCGGGAATGGCGACGTAGGGCCGGTCATAGACCGGCTGCGCCCACAGCGTGGCGTCGTTTTGCCACTGTATCAATTCTTCATCGGTGAATTTCGTGAGGTTGAGGGTCAAAGTCTCCAAACAACCAACCGCTTCGAAAAAGCTTTCGACGGTACCGAATTTCTCGCGAATCCGTCGCTGGGTGTCGGGCCAATCGAAGAGTTCGGAACCCGGAAACGGAGTCGCGAAGTAGAAGGTGAAGAACTCGATGCGGTTTTCTTTGATGAAGTGGATGGTCTCCCGGAGGGTTTCTTCCGTTTCGCTCGGCATGCCGATGATGAACGGACACAGGGGAATAATGCCGTGCCGGTGGCAGGCGGCCAGCGCCTGGGTCGCGTGTTGTGGCGTCGCGTTTTTTTTCATTTCGGCAAGGATTTTCGGGCTGCCGCTTTCCATGCCGAAGGTTAACCCCACACAGCCGGAACGAGCCAACTCGGCGGCGAGGTCATCATCGAAATTCGTGACGCGGGCGCAACTGTACCACGGGGCAACCAGGTCACGTTCGATCAACATGCGCGCCAAATCGCGCGCTAGGCGCGGGCTGGCGTTGATGCATTCGTCAGTAAAAAAATAACTGTCGGCGCCATATTCGCGGCGCAGGAAAACGAGTTCGTCCATCAGCAAGTCGAGCGAGCGAAAACGAATCGTACGACCGCACATGCGCCAACAGAACGTGCATTCGTTCACACAGCCGCGGCTCCACGCCAACGTGGCGCAGCGCTTCTGGCCGACATCCAGGCCCGTGAAACCGCTGAGGGCGTTGGCTTCCAAGTACGTCTCGGTTGGGAACAATTCGTAGGCCGGAAATGGAAAGACATCGAGGTTGCGCTCCAGCGGGCGCGGCTCGGACCACACCAGCTTGCCGTCGCGTCGAAAAACAATGCCCGGCACTTTTTCGAAGGTGCGACCACCTTCAGCGAACGCGGCGCACAATTCCAGCATCGTGTGCTCGCCTTCAACCACAACACATACATCCACCGGCAGGCGCGCGAACACGACATCCGGGCGCACCGTCACACCGCCACCCAACACCAGCGGCACATCGGGGAAGGCTTCACGGATCAACGGCAGCAACTGCCGCAAATGGCCGTAGGTGGAAATCAGGCCGCCGACGGCCAGCACATCCGGTGGCGGGCTTTCCCGCAACGTTGCGACGACCTGTTCGTTGGACGTGCGAAACACGTTTTGGTCGTACACCGTGACGTGATGCCCGGCGTCGCGGAGGCAGGCGGCGATCACGCCGAGACCGTATGGGAAAAAGAACGGCCGTTCTTCGGCGCGAATTGTCGGATTGATCAGGGTTACTCGCATGGCCCCTCGTTTTTTTGTAGTATCGGCCAACCGGACGCAATCATCAAGCAAATGGGTTACCACAACCGCCGAAGCTTTTAACGTGGTGCCGACGATTTTTCGTGACCGGATAACGGCAGACAGCCGATTGCGGGTCGGCCTCATGTTTCAACAGGAATCGACCGATAACGCAGGCACAACCAAGGCGTGTGACGCGTGAACGAATTGCTGGAAACCATCGACAAACTGCCGGTTGGAGCGCGCTATGTGCTCTACGGCGCGGGGCAGTATACGCGAAGGCGCCTCGCCGCAGCCGATCTCGTCGAGTTCGAAACCCGGGACCGCCGCTGCGTGGGGTTTGCCGACGACAACGCCGTTGCGCAATCTCCCTGGCCGGGCAAACCGCTGGCGCCGCTGCGCGAAGCCGCCGCATGGGATTTCACGCACCTGGTCATCGCGACCGATTCCTTCCAAGAGCAGCTTCTGTATAACGTCACCCAGGCCCAGCAAGCCGGGGAACTCGCGCCGACGGTGGAGATCGCGCGGGTGCCGGCGATTCGCGACGAAGATTTGTTTCGCCACTGGACGGCCACCCACAAACCTTGGATGACGCAGCGCGGGCTTGATCAGATCGCCGACATGGCGCACCGAATTCTCGGCCGGGACAAATTTGAAGCGATATTGGATTTCGGTTGCGGCGAGCATTTTCCCTTCGCATCGATGGCGGCGGCGCGGGGCATGCGGGCCGCGGCCGTGGACACTATTGCGCTCGTGAAAGATCCGCGATGGATGAGCGACCGCCATCGCTGGTGGCTCGCGGCTGCCGCTGAATTGCTCGGACAACCGGTACCGGTGGAGCAAGTCGAAGCCATGCAATACGACGGTCGGCAACTGCCCTTCGCCGACGGCGTCTTTGACCTGATTGTCTCCAACTCCGTGCTGGAACACGTCAGTGACATGTCCGGCGTACTTGCCGAATTGCATCGGGTTACGGCGCCGGGAGGATGCGCGTGGCACAGCGTCCACTATTGGACTTCCATCAACGGCTTCCATCCGGCAGACGCGGGGTACTACGCCGACCCGGTCGAACTGCCACCGGGGGACGAACCGTGGGCTCACTTGTTGGACGACGCCGCGCCGCCCCAAGACTTGAACGGTTGGCGTGAGGCCGATTTCCGCCGGGCGCTCGCGGAGCATTTTGAGATCCTGCACCTTCTTCGCGTCGAACTCGGGGCCGAACAGTGGACGCCGGAGATCGGCGCGAAGCTGGCCGCGCGCGGCTATCATCGTGACGAAGTCGTAATCATGGTGGGTCAGTTTTTCGTACGAAAAATTTCTTGAACAAAGGACGATCGGATGAAATTTGAGGGTTGGACGAAGGTGATTTCGCTGATGACGGGGCGTTGCGGCAGCGCGTGGTTCAATTCGATCGTCAACCGGCATCCGGACGTGTTGTTGAACACGGAGATCATGTTCAATCCGGACAACATGGAAACGCACGACGAGTACACGCAGCGGATGCTCATGTTTCTCGGGACGCTGCCGGTGCGCCTGGACGGTTGGGTCGTGCGGCAGCCGGCGAAGAAAGTCGGCGGGTACACCTCGCGCATCATCCACGTGCAGGACAAGGCGTTGTTGCGGCGGTTCATCAGCGAAATGAACGTGCGGGTGTTGCACATTTACCGCTCGAACCTGATCAAAAAAGGGCTGTCGATGTGGATGGCCGATCACCTGATGAAAGTGCGCGACAAAACCGCGCATCACCTCACCGACAAAAAAACACGGCCCGGCCCGACGGCCGTGAAACCCGAGACCTTGTGGCACTTCGTGCTCGACGGCGAACGCGAAACCGCCGAGTTGGCCGAATTCATCGCCTCGCTCGACGCGCCGGTGTTCCCCATCACCTACGAGGAAATGCTGCGCGACACGCTGGGCACGGTGAACCGCGCGCTGGATTTTATGGGCGTGCCGCCGCTGGAAAAAATCGCCACGGAACAAGTGAAAATCATCGATGACGACCTGAAAAGCGCCCTGACCAATTACGACGAAATCGAGGCGCGTTTTCGCGGCACGCGTTTTGAAAAGTTTCTTTCCGAGGACGGCGGCTGATGAAAATCCAATTCGTGATCACCGGCTACCTGCCGGATCTGTTCGGCGGGGCTGAAGTGTACACCCAAAACCTGGCCCAGGAACTGATCGCCCGCGGTCACGACGTGTCGGTCGCGGCGCTCGACATGAAGCAGCGATCCGGGGCGGACGCCGTCGACACGTACCAGGGCGTCAAAGTGCATCGGCTAAGCCACACCTTCGACTTTCGCCCGCCGCCTTTTTACGCGCTGCAGTTCTATTCGTCGTTGCACAACCTGGCGCGGGAATTTCTGGCGAAAGAAAAACCGGATGTGATCCACGTGACCAACGCGTGGTTCATGATGCCCTTTGCCTTCGCGGCGCTGGAACTGGGCATTCCCGTCGTGGGCACGCACGTCGATTTCATCTGGACGTGCCGGGAAGGCCACCTGCTGCGCAAGACCGATAACGCTTCGTGCCAGGGCCCGCCCGCCGCGGTGTGCACCGAGTGTTACTGGGACCTGACCGACGAGCAATGGCGCATGGTCGAACGCTTGCGCCGCAAGATGTATTCCCTGCTGGCGCGCGGCTATGCCTTTCACCATTGCCCGTGCCCGCTGCTCGGCCGGCAGATCGAATCGCTCGGCGCGTCGCCGAAGAGTGTCGAGGTTTTTCCCTACGGCGTTCCCGACGGCCTCGTGCAGGAGCGGCGGCCCAAGACGGCAAGCGACGTGCTGCGCCTGGCCTTCGTCGGTCGCTGGAACCGCATCAAGGGCATCGACGTGCTGCTGGACGCGATGGAGCAACTGGACCCCACACTACCCGTGGAACTGCACCTCTACGGCGAGCAGGAAGTGTGGAACGAGGATATCTACGGGCAGGAAATCGCCGCCCAAGCCGAACGCCTGCCCAACGTGGTCGTACGCGGCCGCTTCTCGCCGGAGCAGGTCGGGACGGTGCATGCCGAAATCGACGCGATGGTCGTGCCGTCGATCTGGCCGGAAAACTCGCCGGTGAGCATCCTGGAGGCGCTGACGCTGGGTACGCCCGTGATCTGCGCCGACGGCGAGGGCATGACGAATCTGATCACCCACGGCCAAAACGGCCTCGTGTTCCAATCGCGCAACGTGGCCGACCTGACCGCGAAAATCATCGAACTGGCCACCTCACCGGAACTGCGCGAGCGCGTCACCGCCGGAGCGCATAACCTGCGAACGATTTCCCAGGATGCCGAGCGTTTCGAGGCCGTGTACCGGGAAGCGTCGGCGCAGGTCGATGAGGTGTGGCGGCTCGAGGCGCGGGACCTGGTCGAGACCCTTCTGTTCACCGAGGAGGTGTACCTGGAAAGCACGCTCGTGCGGCGCGTGCAACGTGTGTTCCAGCAGCTCGCCGATCGTGGTCTTTACCGCATCGCGCTGTTCGGCGCCGGCCGGCACACCCTCAAACTGCTGGGCAGCGTGGACATCGTCGGCGTGGACATCGTGGCGATTCTGGATGAAAGCCCCGATGCGATCGGCAGCCGCATTTTGCGCGTGCCGGTGCGGCCGC